>DASXJB010000146.1:0-6905 GCA_036497645.1 Xanthobacteraceae bacterium | reverse complement strand
GCGCACTTGCTCGACACCACGCATTTGGGTATAGACGCCGCATTCCGGGCCGCCGTCGATATCATCGAGGCTGTTCGAGCGGGCCGAAGGCGCCGTTAACGGTGTCTTCGTCATCGGAGGTAAAGCCCGTTCACCGCTTCGACCGTGTTTCGTTGCGAAACCGCTGACGGCGTCAACAGCCGCGTCCGGAATGCAACCCGTCCGACTGTATGGCATTGACCCCAACCATCGGGCTCGCCGGTGGTGACCATCCGTTCGGGCTCGTCTCAACTTTGGGGTCGGGAGTAATTTATGGCTCAAGTTTCGGCTCAGTCCGCCGCCGCGCCGTCGCGCGAAGATTTTGCCAAATTGGTCGATGAATCGTTCAGTGACGGCCATTTGCAGGAAGGTTCGGTCGTCAAGGGCACAGTCGTCGCCATCGAACGCGACGTCGCGGTCATCGATGTCGGGCTGAAGACCGAAGGCCGGGTCGCCTTGCGGGAATTCACCGGTCCGGGCCGCTCGGCCGAGATCAAGGTCGGCGACACCGTCGAAGTCTATCTCGAAAGGATCGAAAATGCGCTCGGCGAAGCCGTGTTGTCGCGCGACAAGGCGCGCCGCGAGGAAAGCTGGGGCAAGCTCGAGAAGGCCTTCCAGAGTAATGAGAAGGTGCAGGGCATCATCTTCAATCAGGTCAAGGGCGGCTTCACCGTCGATCTCGACGGCGCGGTCGCTTTCCTGCCGCGCTCGCAGGTCGACATCAGGCCGATCCGCGACGTGTCGCCGTTGATGAACAATCCGCAGCCGTTTCAAATTCTCAAAATGGACCGCCGGCGCGGCAATATCGTCGTATCGCGCCGCACCGTGCTGGAAGAGACCCGCGCCGAACAGCGCCAGGAGCTGGTACAGAACCTCGAAGAGGGCCAGGTCATCGACGGCGTGGTCAAGAACATCACCGACTACGGCGCTTTCGTCGATCTCGGCGGCATCGACGGACTGTTGCACGTCACCGATATCGCTTGGCGACGGGTCAATCATCCGTCCGAGGTGCTCAATATCGGCCAGCAGGTGAAGGTCAAGATCATCAAGATCAACCACGAGACGCACCGCATCTCGCTCGGCATGAATCAGCTGCTCGACGACCCCTGGCAGGGCATCGAGGCGAAATATCCGGTCGGCGCGCGTTTCAAGGGCCGCGTCACCAACATCACCGACTATGGCGCTTTCGTCGAACTCGAACCCGGTATCGAGGGCTTGATCCACGTTTCGGAGATGTCGTGGACCAAGAAGAACGTCCATCCCGGCAAGATCGTCTCGACGTCGCAGGAGGTCGAGGTGCAGGTGCTCGAAGTCGATCCGGTCAAGCGCCGCATCTCGCTCGGACTCAAGCAGACGATGCGCAACCCCTGGGAAGTGTTCGTCGAGAAATATCCTGCCGGCTCGGTGGTCGAAGGCGAAGTCAAGAACAAGACCGAATTCGGTCTGTTCCTCGGCCTCGACGGCGATGTCGACGGCATGGTTCACCTGTCCGATCTCGATTGGAAGCGTCCAGGCGAGCAGGTCATCGAGGAATATAAGAAGGGCGACAAAGTGAAGGCGCAGGTTCTCGACGTGGACGTCGAGAAGGAGCGCATTTCGCTCGGCATCAAGCAGCTTGCGGAAGGTGCGGCCGCCGTGGCCGATTCGGCAGCCGGCGATCTCAAGAAAGGCGCCGTCGTCACTTGCGAAGTGCTCGAGGTCAAGGAGGGCGGCATCGAGGTCAAGATCGCCGGCACCGACTATGCCGCCTTCATTAAACGCTCGGAACTCGCGCGCGACCGTTCCGAGCAGCGTCCCGATCGCTTTGCGGTCGGCGAGAAGGTCGATGCACGCGTCACCCAGTTCGACCGCCGTTCCCGCCGCGTGTCGGTCTCGATCAAGGCGCTGGAAGTCGCAGAAGAGAAGGAAGCGATCGCTCAATATGGATCATCGGATTCCGGGGCGACATTGGGTGACATTCTCGGAACGGCGCTCAAGCGCAAAGGCGAAGAAAGCGAAACCGACGATAAGGAAGATGCGGAATAGAGCATGATCCCGAAAAGTGGATACCAGTTTTTGGAAAAGATCATGCTCAAACAACAAGCTAAAGCGAGATACCGAATAAACCTAAAATCATTTCGCTTTAGCGGGTAGGCGAAGTGTACCGGCCGCGCCGGACAGAGGCGCGGGCGGAAAGCGAATAATGGATAAAAACCATGTCGGATAAGAAACATGTCGCTTGACGCCGATTTCATCGTTGATCGTCGTCGGATGCGCCGCAAGCTCAGCTTCTGGCGGGTCGCGACGATCGTCCTGATCGTGGTCGCCATTGCCGGCGCGGCCGCTCTTGCCGGCAACCGCAATTATGGATTTGGCGTCCGCCCTTACATCGCGCGAGTGACCATTTCAGGCCTGATCCGAGGCGACCAGAATCGCACCGAGCAGCTTGATCGGCTGGCGCGGTCCACCGTGGCCCGCGCCGTGATCGTTCACGTTGACAGCCCCGGCGGCACCACGGCCGGTTCGGAGCAACTGTTCAATGCACTGGCGCGCCTGCGCGATAAGAAACCGCTGGTCGTGGTGGTCGACAGCTTGGCCGCCTCCGGCGGCTATATCACCGCGCTGGCCGGCGACCACATCGTCGCGCAGCAGACATCGCTCGTGGGCTCGATCGGCGTGCTGTTCCAGTTTCCCAATGTCGGCGATCTTCTCGGCAAGCTCGGCGTGAAGATGGAGTCGGTAAAGTCGACCCCGCTCAAGGCTGCGCCGGACGGATTCGAGCCGACCAGCCCGGAGGCGCGCGCGGCGCTCGACTCGATCATCCAGGATTCCTACAGCTGGTTCAAAAGCATCGTGCGCAATCGCCGCCACCTTGACGACTCGCAATTGCAAACCGCCGCCGATGGGCGGGTATTCACCGGACATCAGGCAATCGATTTAAAATTGATCGACGAGCTTGGCGATGAGGGCACCGCGTTGGCGTGGCTCGGCAAGGAAAAGAAAGTCGACACTAACCTGCCGGTGCGAGACTATGCTCTGCACAGTCGCTTCAGCGACCTGACCTTCCTGCACGCTGCTGCGCTCACGCTCCTTAATGCGGTGGGGCTGAGCACGCTGGCCGAGCGCCTTGAATGGACTACGGCCGGCGCGATGCAGGGTTTCAACCTTGACGGTCTATTGGCCCTTTGGCACCCTGCCGACTCGAACTGAGCGTTTTTGCGGCGGCGTGCCGTTTCGGCACGCGAGGCAGCGTTCGCGGGGCGAGCCATGATCAAGTCGGAACTGGTCCAACGGATCTCCGGACAGAATCCCCATCTGTACCAGCGCGACGTCGAGAACATTGTTAACGCCATTCTCGGCGAGATTATTGCAGCGATGTCGCGCGGCGATCGCGTCGAATTGCGCGGCTTCGGCGCTTTTTCGGTCAAGCAGCGTCCGGCGCGCACCGGCCGCAATCCTCGCACCGGCGCCCATGTCGCCGTCGACAAAAAATGCGTGCCGTTCTTTAAGACCGGCAAGGAAATGCGCGAGCGCCTCAACCGGTCGGGCGAAGGTTGACGCAAGCCTCCCGATCCGCTGGCAACTTATTCCGCAAGATCATCGCGGCGGTCATCCTCGTGCCGCTCGCCGTCGTCATTATCGCTTTTGCCGTGGCGAACCGGCAGATTGTCACGGTGTCGCTCGACCCATTCAGCGTCGAACATCCGGCGGCGTCGCTGACGCTGCCTCTTTTCGCACTGGTGATCGTCCTTCTCGTTCTCGGTGTCTTGATCGGGGGGATCGCGGCCTGGCTGCGGCAGTCGAAGTGGCGGCGGACGGCCCGCCGGCTCGAGCGCGAGATCGCGGATTTACACATCGAAATCGAGGCGCTGAAGCGGACCGCCGGCGTCTCCACCACCACCATTAACGCCCCCGCGGCGCCGCCCGAACGGCTGCAATTGCGCCCGCCGCTGTAGGCCATTCGCCCGCCCGGGTAACGGGCTTGCAAGACAAAGCCGCCGTCGCGATGTAGAACGGGCGGCGTTTTGCGGTCGTCAAGGACTGGTCTCGTTAGGCCCGCGCGGGAAAACAGCGAATACGAGCAAGATGTCGCTCATCGTCAAAATTTGCGGCCTGTCGACGCCGGAGACCCTCGATGCCGCGCTGGACGCCGGCGCCGACATGGTCGGATTCGTGTTCTTTCCGCCGTCGCCCCGGCATCTGCAATTCGATGTCGCGCGGGCTTTGGACCAGCGGGTGCGCGGCCGTGCGCAGAAAGTAGCGCTGACGGTGGATGCCGAGGAAACGTTTCTGCAATCGATCGTCGAGACTCTGCGTCCGGACATATTACAATTGCACGGTTCGGAATCCGTCGCGGCAATTCAAGCGATCCGGCGCAAGTTCGGCTTGCCGGTGATGAAGGCTGTGCCGATTGCCGTCAAAGACGATCTCGCGCGCATCGGCACCTATGCCGCGGTCGCGGACCGGCTGCTGTTCGATGCACGCGCGCCGCGCGATGCCACCCGCCCAGGCGGTCTCGGCAACACTTTCGATTGGCATCTTCTCAAGGACGTGCGGCCCGGCGTGCCGTTCATGCTCTCCGGTGGGCTTGATGTTGACAATATCGGCGAGGCTCTGCGCATCACCCGCGCATCTGGGATCGATGCCTCTTCCGGCGTTGAGCACGCTCCCGGGGTGAAAGACGTCGATAAAATCATTGCATTTGTGCGTGCGGCACGAGGCGCGGCCGCCCAACAGGTTCATCCGGCGGCGTAGGAAATCGGTCCAATGGCAGTGCAGCAACTCAATTCCTTCCGCACCGGCCCGGACGAGCACGGCCATTTCGGCATCTATGGCGGGCGGTTTGTCGCCGAGACGCTGATGCCGCTCGTGCTCGAGCTGGAAAAAGCCTACGCCGCTGCCAAGTCCGATCCCGCGTTCAAGCAGGAGATGGACGGTTATCTGACCCATTATGTGGGGCGTCCGTCGCCGCTCTATTTTGCCGAGCGCCTCACGCGACATTGCGACGGCGCCAAGATCTATCTCAAGCGCGAGGAGCTCAATCACACCGGCGCGCACAAGGTGAACAATGTGCTCGGCCAGATCCTGCTGGCCCGGCGCATGGGCAAGAGCCGCATCATCGCCGAGACCGGCGCCGGCATGCACGGCGTTGCCACCGCGACGCTGTGCGCGCGGTTCGGGCTCGAATGCATCGTCTATATGGGCGCGGTCGACGTCGAGCGGCAAAAGGCGAATGTATTCCGCATGAACATGCTCGGCGCCAAAGTGGTCCCGGTGCAATCCGGCGCCAAGACGCTCAAGGACGCCATGAACGAGGCGCTGCGCGATTGGGTGACCAACGTCGAATCGACATTCTACTGCATCGGCACCATCGCCGGCCCGCATCCCTATCCGATGATGGTGCGTGATTTTCAGTCGATCATTGGCCGCGAGACGCGCGAGCAAATGCAAGCGGCGGAAGGGCGGATGCCGAATTCGCTGATCGCCTGCATCGGCGGCGGCTCGAACGCGATGGGGCTCTTCCACCCGTTCCTCGATGATAAGGAGATCGAAATTTACGGCGTTGAAGCCGCGGGCCACGGTCTCGACAGCGGCATGCATGCGGCGTCGATTGCCGGCGGCCGGCCGGGCGTGTTGCACGGCAACCGTACTTATCTCCTTATGAACGACGACGGGCAGATCAACGAGGCGCATTCGATCTCGGCCGGCCTCGATTATCCAGGCATTGGTCCGGAGCACTCCTGGCTGCACGACGTCGGCCGCGTCACCTTCTTGTCGGCGACCGATGACGAGGCGCTCAACGCTTTTGCGCTTCTGTCCAAGCTGGAAGGCATCATTCCGGCGCTCGAACCGGCGCACGCGATTGCCAAAGTGCTGGAGATCGCGCCGGGCAAGTCCAAGGACCACCTGATGGTGGTCAATTTGTCCGGACGCGGCGACAAAGACCTCGACACGGTGTCACGCCACCTCGGAAATAAAGCGCGATGAATGGCCGAGGGGAGATTGGCCGCATCGATCGGCGCTTTGCGGCGCTGAGAAAACAAGGTCGCGCCGCGCTTGTCACCTTCACGATGGCCGGCGATCCGGATTACGCGACGTCGCTAGCCATTCTCAAAGCATTGCCGAAAGCGGGCGCCGACGTGATCGAACTCGGCATGCCCTTCACCGATCCGATGGCTGATGGGCCGGCGATCCAGGCCGCTGGACTACGCGCGCTTCATGCCGGGCAGAACATGAAAAAGACGCTCGCGGCGGTGCGCGATTTCCGCGCCGGCGACGATGCGACGCCGATCGTGCTGATGGGTTATTACAATCCGATTTATATCTACGGCGTCGAACGTTTTCTCGCTGATGCCAAGGCTGCCGGCGTCGATGGCTTGATCGTCGTCGATTTGCCGCCCGAGGAAGACTCCGAATTATGCCTGCCGGCGACGAAGGCGGGGCTTAATTTCATCCGGCTTGCCACCCCGACCACGGACGAAAAACGCCTGCCCACGGTGCTGACCAATACGTCGGGCTTTGTCTATTACGTCTCGATCACCGGGATCACCGGCGCGGCGGCGCCCGACACCGGCAAAGTCGCCGCCGCGGTGGCGCGGATCAAGCGGCACACGAAATTGCCGGTCTGCGTCGGCTTTGGCGTGCGGACGGCAGCGCATGCGCGCGCTATCGCCGAGGGCGCCGATGGGGTCGTGGTCGGCTCGGCACTCGTGGAGGCCGTGCGCCAAAGTCTCGGGCCCGACTCCAAGCCGAGTGCCGCGACTGTCGCGGCCGTGACCGATCTCGCCCGCGCGCTCGCCGAGGGTGTGCATTCAGCGCGCGTTGGGGTGAAGGCATAGAGACGCGAATAGCGAGTAGCGAATAAATAGTTTCTACTCGCTATTCGCCACTCCCTATTCGCCAGAACC
>DASXJB010000145.1:0-36228 GCA_036497645.1 Xanthobacteraceae bacterium | reverse complement strand
ATGTCTTTGGCAATGCGCGCACTGAGCGCGGGCACCGCGAAGTGCTCCTCAAGGGCGACGGTACGCATCGACGATTTCCCTCCCAACTAGCGGCGGCCGGACCGTCTTGCCACGGGCGAGGGTGGCGTTCCGGCGTCTCGGCCTTGTCGCATCCCCGATGGGCAAGCGCAACAGCGCCGCGAATCAAACAAAACGCGGCCGTTTCGGCGCCAGCCGACGCGCGGGAAAAGCCGCTTCAATTCATTAAGACTTTTGCAGGGCTGTCATAATTGAGGTCATGACGGTCTTGCGAATGGCGGGTCATGCCGTTAAATAGGTCCATCGAGCTTTCGGCCGAATGTCTCGGCCTTGCAGCGACTGAACAAGCGCGCCTGACTGACGATCTTTCACCAAAATCTCGAGCGAACCGGGCCGGGCACAATCGCGCGGCTCACATCTGTATGTCTATGAGGAGACTCTCGTGAACAACGGCACCGTGAAATGGTTCAACGCGCAGAAGGGTTATGGATTCATTCAACCCGAGGGCGGCGGCAAGGACGTGTTTGTCCACATCAGCGCCGTCGAACGCGCCGGCCTCCGCGAACTGCGCGAAGGTCAGCGGGTTTCCTTCGAAGTCGTGGTGGATCGTAAAACCGGCAAGTCGGCTGCTGAAAACCTCAAAGCGATGTAATACCTCGACGCGGTCGAGAACATCGATCGCGTTGCAGTTTGGCCCCGGATTGCAGAATGCGGTCCGGGGCTTTTTATTTGCTCAGCGGTGACCTGGCTGGCAGGTGACTTGGCTGGCAGGTGACTTGGCTGGCGCGCAATCCGACCGAGCGCGGCGCTCATAACAAACTCTGATAGATCAGAACCGCATTGAGCGCGAGCACCAGCGCCGTGGCGGAGATTGCCAGGACGCGCGTCAACCTGCTGCTCGCGAATGCTCCCATCACGTCGGTTCTGCTGGTGAAAATGATGAGCGAGATCATCGGCAGCGGCAATGCAATGCTCAGCACCACTTGGCTGATGACCAGAGCGCGCGTCGGATGGGCACCGAGCGCGATCACGGCGAATGCGGGAAGCATGGTGACGAGCCGCCGCAGCCATAGCGGGATGCGGAATCCGACGAAGCCCTGCATGATCATTTGGCCGGCAAGTGTACCGACGGTCGATGCCGAGATGCCGGAAGCGATCAGCGAGATCAGGAAAATTCCGGCTGCCGCGCCGCCAAGGAGCGGGGTTAGCGTGTGGTAAGCCGTCTCGATTTCCGCCACTTCAGGATGGCCGGCATGGAACGCGCTCGACGCCATCATCACCATCGCCATATTGACGAGGCCGGCCATGCTGAGCGCGATGATAACCTCACGATTCGAATAGCGTAACACCAAGCGGCGGTCATCATCGCTGCATACCGGGACGCGCGCTTGCGTCAAACCCGAGTGCAGATAGATCGCATGCGGCATCACGGTCGCGCCGATGATGCCGACCGCAAGCAGAAGCGCTTCGCCGTCGGCAAGCTGCGGCGTGACGGTGTGAAAGAGAGCCGCGCTCCAATCGATCGGAGCGATGAACATCTCGCTGAGATAACAAACGCAGATCAGCCCGACGATCGCGCCGATGATGAGTTCGAGCGGACGGAAGCCAAGCTGCTGGCAGGTCAACAAGCCATAGGTGATCACGGCGGTGGCCGTCATTCCGGCAAGGAGCGGGATATGCAGCAGCAACGAGAGCCCGATGGCGCCGCCGACAAATTCGGCGAGATCGGTCGCCATCGCGGCGATCTCGCTGGCTACCCACATTGCCAGAACCACCGGACGCGGAAAGTGGTCGCGGCACAGCTCGGCCAGGTTTCGGCCGGTGACAATGCCGAGCTTGGCCGAAAGCGCCTGAAACAGCATCGCGATGATGTTGGCGAGGAGCACCACCCACAACAGGCCGTAACCGTATCTGGCGCCGGCTTGGATGTTGGTCGCAAAATTTCCTGGATCCATGTACGCGATCGAGGCAATGACCGCGGGGCCGCCGAAGGCGATCGCGGTGCGCAGCCCGCCGGGACCGCCGGCGAGCGCCTCCGTGGCACGGGCAGTAGTGCGCCCGGTCAGCGTGGATCGCTCCACCGCCGGCTCGAGTACCGCCGGATTGGCCGTTAAATCCTGCCGCATTGTTTCGCCGGGCCAAAGTTTGGCTGCAGCCTTTACTCCAAAATGTAGCGTGGGCTACAGGATAGGTATTGCGCTGATTTGGGTCAATGGCTCATATTGTAGCCAAGACTACATTTTGACACGGCAAGAATGTTATGATCCGGGAGGAACAGGACCGGATTTCAGGTGCACGCTCTAGGGCGAAGTTAATGGGCAAGCTTCCGGCGGAAGGAACCCAGGCGCGCCGCTTCGGCAAGACGCGCTCCGCGCAGTCGACCGCGCTGCACGAAGATTACGTCGAACTGATTGCCGATCTGCTCGAGGGCGAAGGCGAGGCCCGGCCGACCGACATCGCGCGCCGGCTCGGCGTCTCCCACGCCACCGCGATCAAGGCGATTGCACGGCTCAAGCGTGCCGGTCTCGCCACCGCGCGTCCGTACCGCGGCGTGTTTCTGACCCAAAAAGGCCAGGCGCTGGCGGAGCGGGTACGGCTGCGCCATCGACTGGTGGTCGACGTGCTGCGCGCGCTCGGCGTCTCCAGCGAAGCCGCCGAAGCCGATGCTGAGGGCATCGAACATTACGTTTCCGAGCACACGCTCAAAGCCTTCGCGCAATTTCTCAAATCGCGGCAATAGTCGTCCGCCTTACGAGGAGCGCTTCACAATGAGCCGATTGTATGGACCGCTGCATCGTTCGTTGCAGGACCGCTTCGACACACGGCGGCTTGCCGACAATACCGAAGCGCGCATCGTGCTCACCGAAATTCCGCCGGACCACAAAGCCTTCATTGAAAGCCGCGATATGTTCTTTCTGTCGACGATCGATCACCAAGGCCGGCCAACGGTCTCATATAAGGGTGGCGATCCGGGATTCGTCCGCGTCCTCGACAACAAGACCGTCGCTTTTCCCTGCTATGACGGCAACGGTATGTTCTATTCGATGGGCAACTTGCTCGGGAATCAGCACGTCGGCATGCTGTTTATTAATTTCCCGCATCGGCTGCGGCTGCAGGGCGTTGCCAGCGTTGACGACAACGATCCGCTGCTGCCAGAATACGCTGAGGCGCAGTTGATCGTGCGGGTGACGGTCACTGACATTTTCCGCAATTGCCCGCGCTATGTGCACCACTACAAAAAAATTGCGCCGTCGAAATTTGTGCCGCGTTCCGCCGGCGAAACGCCGATTGCACCATGGAAATGCGTCGACGATATCCAGGCGTCCCTGCCGGCACGCGATCGCGCGCGCGTGGAACGCGACGGCGGCCTAATCTCGCGAGCTGAGTACGAAAAGTACCTAAGCGAGGTTACGAAACGCGAGTCATAGCGCGGGGACGAGCGAATAAAGCGGCGCACATTAAAGATTTTATAGCTTGACTCACGCCGCGTGCGCGGCGACCACTTCGGCAATCCCGTCGACGACTTCCTCGACCATGGCCTTGTCGTCGCCTTCGCCCATGATGCGAATGACCGGCTCGGTGCCGGACGGGCGCACCACCAAGCGGCCGTGGCCGTTAAGCCGGCTCTCCGCATCGGCGATGGCGGTGCGCACCTTGGAATTCTCCAGCGGCTTGCCGCTGCGGTAGCGCACATTGCGAATAATTTGCGGCAGCGGCTCGAAGCGGTGGCAGACCTCCGAGACCGGCTTGTTCCGCTTTTTGACCACCGCAAGCAGCTGCAATGCGGCGACAAAGCCGTCGCCGGTGGTCGTAAAATTCGACAGGATGATGTGGCCCGACTGCTCGCCGCCGACGTTGTAACCGTGCTCGCGCATATATTCGAGCACATAGCGGTCGCCGACGGGCGTGCGGATGAACGACAGGTTGAGCGTCTGCAAATGCCGCTCGAGGCTCAAGTTGGACATCACCGTGCCGACGATGCCCGGCTTGCTGAGCAGACGATCCTCGGCCCAGCTTTCCGCGATGACTGCTAACAGCTGATCTCCGTCGACCAGATGGCCGCGCTCGTCGCCGATCACCACGCGATCGGCGTCGCCGTCCAGTGCAATACCGATATCGGCGCGCATCTCGCGGACTTTCCGGCACATCGCTTCCGGCGCGGTCGAGCCACAGTCGCGATTGATATTGAAGCCATCCGGTTCGACGCCGATCGAAATCACGTCGGCGCCGAGCTCCCATAATGCCTCGGGCGCGACCCGGTAGGCGGCGCCGTTGGCGCAATCGATGACAACGCGCAAGCCGTCGAGCGACAGATTGCGCGGCATGGTGCGCTTGGCGAATTCGATGTAGCGGTCGTGGACGCCGTCGATCCGCTTCGCCCGGCCAAGCTCGCCGCTTTTGGCAAGCCGCTTGGTCTTGTCGGCATCCATCAGCGTCTCGATCTGGTGCTCGACCTCGTCGGAGAGCTTGTAGCCGTCCGGTCCGAACAGCTTGATGCCGTTGTCGTCATAGGGATTATGCGACGCCGATATCATCACTCCGAGATCGGCGCGCATCGAGCGCGTCAGCATGGCCACGGCCGGCGTCGGCATCGGACCGAGCAAGAGCACATCCATGCCGACCGAGGTAAAACCGGCGACCAGCGCGGTCTCGATCATGTAGCCGGACAGCCGGGTGTCCTTGCCGATGACGACGCGGTGCCGGTGATCGCCGCGGCGGAACACCAGTCCGGCCGCCTGACCGGCCTTCAGCGCCAGCTCCGGCGTGATGATGCCGTTCGCGCGACCGCGAATCCCGTCGGTACCGAAATATTTGCGAACCATGATTGGCGGCCCCACCCCTGTCTGGCCGGCGATATTAGCCCCTTCTTGGTCTCGGCCGCTGCAAAAAAATATTGGCTAATTTTACCAGTCTGGGCGAGCAATATTCAGCCTAAGCGCCATGTGAATCAAAGGGATAGCGGAGATTGCCGTTAATGTTTTCGCACCTCGTGCTTATCGCGGGCGCTCGGCGGCGGCTGAATCACCGACACCGGATCTGAAGCGGGAAAGGTTTCCTCTAGGCCGCGTTCGAGCGCGTCGTCGAGCCTCTCATTCTGACGCTCGACATCCTCGCGCTGCTTGCCGCTGCGATGTTTGCCGTGTCGATCCATATCGGCGTCCTTGTTTCGGCGTCCTTTTCGCATTGTGATGATCGCCGTGACAACTATTTGTGGCAATCCGTGCGTCGCGCCCGCGATCGCCAATTGCGGGCGTCTTCGTTCACCCGACCGGGCGGCCCAGCATTAGGTCCGGCAGGCATCGCCTGGCCGCTCTGCAATAACCCATTACCGCGGTGCGTGTTCCTCGGTTTCCAGGCGGCGCAAGACCGGTAGGCTTTGTGCTATCAACGCGGTTGCGGAGCGCTGGGGAGCCCATGCGTACTATCACCTGCATCGAGGACCTGCGGCGGCTTGCCCACCGCAAGGTGCCGCGCGCCTTCATCGATTATGCCGAGTCCGGCTCTTATGCCGAGCAAACGCTGCGCGCCAACCGCGCCGATCTCGAGCGCATCACGTTCCGCCAGCGCATCCTCCACGACGTCGGCAATCGCAGCACCGCAACCACCATTCTCGGCGAATCGGCCGCGCTGCCACTGGCGCTGGCGCCGATCGGGCTCTGTGGAATGCAGCACGGCAATGGCGAAATTCTCGCCTGCCGCGCGGCTCAAGCCGCGGGCGTTCCATTTACGCTTTCAACAATGTCGATCTGCTCGATCGAAGACGTTGCCGGCGCGGTCGAAAAGCCGTTCTGGTTTCAGCTCTATGTCATGAAGGATCGCGGTTACATCCGCGCGCTGATCGAGCGCGCCGCCGCCGCCAAATGCAGCGCGCTCGTGCTCACCGTCGACCTGCAGGTCATCGGGCAACGCCACCGCGACATCAAGAACGGCATGACCGTGCCGCCGGAGATTCGATTCATCAACCTGATCGACATCGTCACCAAACCGGCATGGGCGTTCAGCGTCGCCCGCGGCAAGCGCAAGACTTTCGGCAATATCGACGGCCATTATCCCGGCATGAGCAGCGTCACCGTTCTTTCGAAATGGATCGCGGAGCAGTTCGACCCGACCCTGAACTGGAAAGACGTCGAATGGATCAAGAGCCTGTGGCCCGGGAAGCTCATCCTCAAAGGCATCCTCGATGTCGAGGACGCCCGCATAGCGGTTAAGAGCGGGGCGGCGGCCTTGGTCGTATCCAATCACGGCGGCCGGCAACTCGACGGCGCGCCGTCGTCGATCTCGGCCTTGCCGGCGATTGCTGATGCGGTTGGCGGCGATATCGAGGTGATGTTCGACGGCGGCATCCGCTCGGGTCAAGACATCGCGCGGGCGCTGGCGCTTGGCGCGCGCTCGTGCATGAGCGGTCGCGCCTATATTTATGGTCTCGGCGCCGGCGGCGAGCCGGGTGTGGCGCGTGCCATCGAAATCATGCGCAACGAGCTCGATATCACCATGGCACTGATGGGGGTCACGCGGATCGCTGACATCAATCGCGACACGATCGCAGACGGACCGATCCGTCAACCTTATGAAAAGGTATAGTGTGATAGTTAATGCGTGGATGTGCCGACAACGCGGGGAAAAGGAGTGACCTGATGCGTAAGTTTCTGGTGGCGGCTGCAATTTTTGCCGGGGCGCTCGGGGTTTCGGCCGCGCAGGCCGATACGGTTGGAGCGGTGGCGGGCGCCGGAACGGGCCTTCTCGTCGCTGGGCCTCCCGGCGCGGTGGTCGGCGGCGTCGTCGGGGCTGTTTGGGGCAAACCGTTCTGGGGACCCTCGATCAGCAAAGGTCACTGCTGGACCGACAGCGATTTTCATCGCCACTGTAGCCACGCCAAGAACTGGTGAGCCGCTCATCCTGAGCGAATCGGCAACACCGCTACATTCCGGCAGCCTACGCTCGCTGGACGAGCATGGGCGGGTTTGGAGTCCGCCGGCCTTGCTTGGTCCCGTCGAAGCGGTTACGCGATAGGTCTTTCGGCCGCTATTCTTCCCGATAGCCGTAGGTCGGCAAGTTGCCGGTCGCGCCGTAATATTTGTACGGCAAGAATTTCCCTGACATCGAGATTTTGACCCGATCGCCTTTCGGATCGGGCTGGCGTTCCATTACCAGATCGAAATCGATGGCCGACATGATGCCGTCGCCGAACTCCTCCTCGATCAGAACTTTCAAGGCCGGGCCATTGACCATCACAAGTTCATAGAAGCGATAGATCAATGGATCGGTCGGCGGCATCGCCGAACCGCGGTGCGGAACCTCGTTGAGGAGCGCCTGCTCGGTCTTGCTCAAGCCGAACAATTCGGCAGCCTTCGCCGCCTGCGGCTTGGTCAGTTTCATCTGGCCGAGAATGGCGCCGGTAACGAGCACCGGCGACATGCCGCCGATCTCGGCGCAGATATGTTTCCAGGTCCAGCCGTTTTCGCGCTTGATGCCGAGCAGTTTTTCGGTGAGCTCGGCTCGCGTCATTGCCGATGCCATGGCAGGGTCTCCTTGTTTGCGGTGCCTAGGTGCAAGCGTAGCAAGGGCCGTGCCAAAAACACTGGTATTTGCAAGGGGGAGCGGGCTGGCTCTTACGGCGGCGAAGCACCGTCCCGGCCGACGTTGATGCGGCTCACGTCAAAACTGCCGTCAGCCGCTTTGCCCGTTGCCACCGCCGTAAACGGAGCGCCCGGCGTAATCGCGCCGGTGTCGGCGATCTCGTAGCGCACGATCGGGACATTTGGCCCGATGATGATTTTCTTTTCACCATCCTTGTATTGAACGGTCACCACCGGCCCATCCACGCCGGCAACGGTGGCGCCGACGGTGCCGTTGGTCATGGTGGAATCGGGAGCGCCGTCCCAGGGCCGGTGTCCCTCGCCGGTGCCGCGCATGGATTCGGCGAAAATGTGCACTTCGAGCGCCTTCTGCAAGCCGTCGGGTTGCGGCGTGGCTCCGCTGCCGATGAACAAGCCCGGCTTGATATCGGCCATGGACGCTTTGACCACGGCGGCCACGAGCACCTTGTCGGCGAGCTTGAGCGTCAGCGCCTCGCCTTTGCTTGATTTCGCCAGCACGGTGCGGCCGTCGAGTCTCTCGATCGCGCCGCGCAGCCGGATGGTTTGCGGCTGTGGTGATGCGGCCTGCTGCGCGAGCGCCGCGCTAGCTGCGGCTGCGCCGATCAGCGCAGCCGTGATCGCCATTCGCATCGGTTTCATCTCAACCTTGAATGAAGACGGATCGCGTCAGCGCCACACGCCGTAATCACCAAATGAGAGATTTGGCGCCTCCAGCGTGCCATCCGGAAGTTTTTTGGCGGCGAAAACCGAGATCTTCTGGCCAGGCTTGAGATCGGCGGCCGATTTTTTGGTGGCAGCGGTAATTTCGGTTGCGGGCGTCACCAGAACCTTCTGCTCGCCGTCTTTGTACTTCACGGTCATGGTTTGGCCGTCCACGCCAGTGATTTGGTTATCAACGGTCGCGTTGGTCATCGTGCTGTTGGGCGCAAAATCCCAAGGACGATGGCCCTCAGCGAGGCCGCGCTGCGCTTCCGCGAAAATGAATAGAGCCAAGGCCTTTTGGCTGCCGTCAGGTTGCGGCATTCCGGTGACCGCAACATATGCGCCGGGTTTTATATCGGCGAGGGAAGCTTTGACGACTTCGTTTACCGGCGCGTTGTCGGCGAGCTTAACTGTCATTTCAGCGCCATCGCGTGCCTTGACCGTCAGCGTTGTGCCGTCAACTTTTTCGATGGTCGCGCGCACGCGCACCGGGGGCGGAGCCGCTTGCGTCTGCTGCATCATGCCCTGCGCATCGGCCGTCTGCTGCGGCTGTAGCGATGCGGCAAACAGCAAAGCAATGGCGCTTGCGCCTAACACTCTCGACAACGTCATCGTCATCCTCCCTGTACGCGTTTCGGATTCGTTTCGGATTCATGCACTCAGGGATAGAACCCCAATCGGGCCGGCCTTATTCCTGAGCTCGCGGCTGCGGAACCATCAGGTCCCGTTCCAACAGGGCCCGCAATTCATTGGTTATTTCCGGCGTCTTGCCGAACCATAACCGGAACTGCGGTACCGCCTGACGCAACAGCATACCCAACCCATCGGCGGTGTGCAGGTTGCGTGCCATTGCGGCGCGTAACAAAAGCGTGACCAGCGGCACGTAGACGAGATCGGCGACGGCCGCATCGGCAGGCAAACGCGCAATGTTGAGGACAAGTTCAGGCTGCCCCGGCATTCCGAGTTTAGTCGCGTTCACCAAAAGTCTTGCCTCGGCGAGCCACTCGTCGCGCTCTTCCCATGCGGCGACACGAACGCGTGCGCCGAACCATTCTTGCAATGCTTGCGCCCGCTGCGCTGTTCGGTTGATCACAACGATGCGGGGCGTGCCACGTTCCAATAAACCATAGACAACGGCACGCGCGGCCCCGCCGGCGCCGAGCACGATGGCGGTTTCGCAATTGCGATCCCAACCCGGAACGCGGGCATCGAGATTGTGCAAAAAGCCCTCGACATCGGTATTGGTCGCGCGTAACACGCCATCGCGCCAGAGCGTGTTGGCGGCGCCGACAGCGCGCGCGCGATCGTCCGGCTCCGACCAGGCCAGCGCCGCTTCCTTATGCGGGAAGATCAGATTGGCGCCGACATAGCCGCGCGCGGCGAGCGAATGCAGAAAATCCCGAAATTGATCCGGCGGAACGGCCTCGCGGCGGTAATCGCCCGCAACGCCGCAGGCCTTGAGCCAATAATTGTGAATGAGCGGCGAACGCGAATGTTCGACCGGCCAGCCGATCACGCAAGCGGCGGGCGCGCTCACGCCTCATCCACTACGGAATTGTGCAGCATGCCGATCTCGGGGCTCTCGACCTCGATCGTGTCGCCCGGTTTCAGCCAAATCGGCGGATCGGACTTGGCGGTCTTCTTCACGGGCGTGCCGGCGCAAATCACATCGCCCGCCTTGAGCGTCATGAAGCTTGTCGTATAGGCGATTATGTCGGCGAACGAGAAAATCATGCTCGCGGTCGTATCCTCCTGCGTTACCTCGCCGTTCTTGCGCACAACCAGATGCAGCGGCTTGTTGAGATCGAATTTGGTTTCGATCCACGGTCCGATTGCGCCGGAAGCGTCGAAATTTTTGCCCTGCGTGACGTTGAATTGGCCGTGCCGGGTCCAGTCGCGGATCGTGCCTTCATTGCACAACGTCACCCCGGCGATCATTTCCAGCGCGCGGTCCTTCGGTACGTGCTTGCAATCTTGCCCGATCACGATCGCGATCTCGCCCTCGTAGTCGAGCTGCTCGGAAATCTTCGGCCGCACCAGATGCTGTCCCGAGCCGACCAGCGAGTTTGGCGCGCGATAGAACATGCTCGGATATTTCGGGTTGTTGGTGACATTATAATCCTGACCGCGATTGGCGTAGTTGATGCCGATGCACAGGATTTTTTCCGGCGCGGCAAGCGGCGGCAACAGCTCCACCTCGGTGAGCGGCACGTCCGGGCGCACGCCGTCGGATGCCGCTTTGGCCTGGTCGAGGGCCCTTGCCCGAAACACCTCGCTGAGGTTTTGGAAGCGATGCAGGCGGGGACGCAGATCGACGATCCCGTCGCCGGCAACCGCGCCGAAACTCGGGCGGCCGCGCAACGCATAGCTGGCAAGACGCATCTCGTGCTCCCCCATTCCTCGGGAGCGATGTGTTAGAAGGCCGGGCACGCAGCGTCAACGCTAATCCCTTCCCGTTGTGCGGCGAGAGGGATGGGGGCGAGGGGGAGAATGAAAGCGCTTTTTCTCGACTGCAACGATCAGCTGGTGCCAGTCTGGCAGCGGGTCGTGCGGCCCGACGATCCGGCGATCGACGTCAATCGGAAACCCTATCCGCAAGCCGAACTGCCGCGCGTGCTCAAAGGCTACGAAATTTGCATCGACGATCACTCCTACCTGCCGACCGACCTGGTCGACCGCTGCGACGCGCTTAAGCACGTCGTCTTTCTCGGCACCGGGCCGGCGAGCTACATGAGCCTTAGCGATCTCGCTGCCCGCGGCATCAAAGTCCACACCATCAGGAATTACGGCGACACTGCTGTCGCCGAACATACGATTGCGCTGATGTTCTCGGCATCCCGCGAGGTGGCGCGGATGGACCGCGAAGTACGCGCCGGCACCTGGGTGCCGTACGAAGGCGTGCAACTTCTTGGCAAGACGCTCGGCGTGATCGGGCTCGGCGGCATCGGCAGCGAGGTTCTGCGTATCGGCCGCGGGATGGGCATGGAGGTGATCGCCTGGAACCGGTCGCCGCGGCCCGGCGCACCGCTGGTCGCGCTCGAGGACCTCCTGGCGCGATCGGACGTCATTTCGATGAATCTCACGCTCAATGACGAGACCCTCGGTTTTCTCGGCGCCGCCGAGTTCGCGCGCATGAAGTCGGGCGTGATTTTCGTCAATACCGCGCGCGCGGCGCTGGTCGACGAAGCGGCCTTCATCGCCACTTTGGCAAGCGGCCGGATCCGCCATGCCGGGCTCGACGTGTTTCATGCCGAGCCGCTTTCGCCCGACAACCCGCTGGCGCGGATGGAGAATGTTACACTGACGGCGCATGCCGCGTTCCGCACCATCGAGGCTTCGATGACGCTGTTGCGCCGTGCCATCGATATCGTGCGCGATATCGTCGCGATAGCATGATCCCGAAAAGTGGATACCGGTTTTCGGAAAAGATCATGCTAAGAAAAAACTAAAGCCGAATAGTGGTTTAAGGTTTAGCAGCAATCCGAACATTTGCTCGGCGTGGCGCCGGCGCGGCGTCAATGCTACTGAGGCGCGATTTTCCCCGGCGCCGGGTACCCCATGGGCGAACGCATTATCGAGATCGCGCTCCGCGTCAATGGCGAGGAAGTTCGCGAACGGGTCGAAGCTCGCAAGACGCTGGTGGATTTCCTGCGCGACGACCTCGGACTGACCGGCACGCATATCGGCTGCGAGCAAGGCGTCTGCGGTGCCTGCACCGTGCTGCTCGATGACGCGGTGGTGCGCGGCTGCCTTCTCCTTGCGGTGCAATGCGATGGCGCCGACGTGCAGACGATCGAGGGATTGTCGGATTCGGGGGCGATCGCCGACCTGCAGGACGCGTTTCGGCGGCGCAACGCGCTGCAATGCGGCTTCTGCACGCCCGGCATGCTGATCGGCGCGCAAGAACTTTTGTTGCGCGGCGGGGTGCCGAGCCGTGATATGATCCGCGAACACCTTTCCGGCAATTACTGCCGGTGCACCGGTTACCAGGCGATCGTCGACGCGATCGAATCCGTCGCCCAGATGCGGGCGCGAAAGGTAGAGGCTCAACCATGAATGAACATGCCAAACCGCTCACGCTGTCCGAGCGCGCCGACGAGCTCGAAGAGCAGATGATGCATGAGCTCGGCGAGCGGATCGCCACCAAATCGACACTGTTCAACATCGCCGACGGCAAGGTAGAGGTGCCGAGCGGCCCGGCGCTGAAAGCGGCCAATCCGGACAAATATTTTCTGATGGGCGCCGATCCCCGGCTGCCGAAAATGCCGGCGAAGCCAACACTGATCGACTTCTTCCACAATCGTTTCGCCTCGCTCAATCACCTCTTGCAAAGCGCAACCCATGCGCTCAAAGGCGGCCATAGCGAGAAGGTGGTCCTTGCCTGCCTCCTTCACGATATCGGCGTGGCGAGCTTCATCCGCGCCGATCACGGTTATTGGGGCGCGCAAATGATCGAGCCCTATGTCGACGAAGAGGTCAGCTGGGCGGTGCGTACGCACCAGGCGCTGCGCTTCTTTCCCGATCCGTCGGTCGGTTACGAATATCCGGAAATGTACATCAAATATTTCGGCGCCGATTATAAGCCCGAGCCGTACATCGTGCGCGAATATGAGCGCGCCCGGAATCACAAATACTACATGACATCGCGGCTGATCTGCGTGAACGATATCTATTCGTTCGATCCCGACGCCAAGGTCGACCTCAACGACTTCGTCGACATCATCGGCCGCAATTTCCGCCAGCCCGAGGAAGGTCTCGGCTTCGACGATTCGCCGTCCGCCCATATGTGGCGCACGCTGATGTGGCCGACGCGGTTTCTCTAGCCGTCATTCCGGGGCGCGGGCGGTTGGCCCGCGAGCCCGGAATCCATAAACTCAGGCTTGTGACTTTGGATTCCGGGCCCCTCGTTTCACTCGGTCCCGGAATGACTCGCTTAGGGCCGCAATGAAAATCGCCGAGGACCAGCCGTCCGGTCTGACCGCGCTCGACCGGCCGAATTCCTATATCGGCCGCTCGGTGCCACGGCCGAATCTGGCGCGGCTGACGCAAGGGCGCGGCCAATATGTCAGCGACGTCGTGCTGCCGCGCATGGTGCATGTCGCCTTCGTGCGCTCGCCGCACGCGCACGCGCGGATCAAGCGGATCCTCACCGAAGCGGCGCGCAAGGCGCCTGGGATCGTTGCGGTTGTCACCGGCCCTGAACTTGCGAAGGTGATTACGCCGTGGGTCGGCGTGCTCACGCATCTCAAGGGCATAAAGTCGGCGCCGCAGCACGCCATCGCCGTCGAGCGCGCCTGCTGGCAGGGCGAAGCGGTTTGCGCGGTGGTGGCGAAGAGCCGCGCCGAGGCCGAGGACGCCTGCGCGCTGGTCGAGGTTGAGTACGAGGTTCTCCCCGCGGTGACCGATCCGGAAACCGCGCTCGATGCGCAAACGCCGGTGATCCATCCCGAGCTCGGCGACAATCTCACCTTCGAACGCGTGCTCAATGCCGGCGATGTGGACAAAGGTTTCGCCGACGCCGACGTGGTGGTCGAGACCACGTTTTTGTTCGGCCGCCATACCGGCGTGACCAACGAGCCGCGCGCTATCGTCGCTGACTGGAACGCCGGCGAGCAGCGCCTGACCGTCTATCAGGGCACGCAGGCGCCGCACATGACGCTGAATTTGTTCGCCAAGCATCTTGGGCTTGAGGAACATCAGGTCCGCGTCGTCACCAAGGATGTCGGCGGCTCGTTCGGCATCAAGGTTCACATCTATGCCGACGAGATGGCGGCGGTGGCGCTGTCGAAGCTGCTCAAGCGGCCGGTCAAATTCATCGCCGACCGGCTGGAAAGCTTCGTGACCGACATCCACGCCCGCGATCATCGCGTCAACGCCAAGATCGGCCTCAAGCGCGACGGCACGATCACGGCTTTTGCGATCGACGATCTGACCGGGATCGGGCCTTATTCCGTGTATCCGCGCACCAGCGGGATCGAGGCCAACCAGATCGTCAATCTGGTCGGCGGTCCCTATGCCTGCGCGAATTATCGCGCCCGCGCCCGCGTCGTGTTTCAGAACAAGAACGTGATGTGCCAATACCGCGCCGTCGGCCATCCGATCGCCACGGCCGTGACGGAAGGACTGGTCGAGTTGGCGGCGGTCAAGATTGGCATGGACGTTGCCGAGATCCGGCGGCGCAATCTTTTGCCTGACGACAAATATCCGGCGACGAGCGCGGCGGGACTTAAATTCGAGCGGCTGTCGCATCACGCCTCGCTCGACAAGATCTTGCGCATGATGGACTACGAAAATCTGCGCGCCGAGCAGACGCGCCTGCGCGGGCAAGGCATTCACCGCGGCATCGGCTTCGCCTCCTTCATCGAGGTCACCAATCCGTCCGCGGCGTTCTACGGCGTCGGCGGTGCGCGCATCTCCGCGCAGGACGGCGCCACGGTGCGGCTCGATGCCACCGGCGCGGTGTTCTGCCATTCCGGCGTCACCGAGCAAGGGCAGGGCGCCGAAGCTGTGCTGGCGCAATGCGTCGCGACTTCGTTCGGCGTGCCGATCGAACGCGTGCGCGTCATTACTGGCGACACCGACAACACGCCCTATGGCGGCGGTACCTGGGCTTCGCGCGCCGCCGGCATCGGCGGCGAAGCGGCGTGGCAAGCCGGAAAAGCATTACGCGCGAATGTGCTCACCGCCGCAGCCTCGATCCTCCAAGCCGATCCGCAGGCGCTCGACATTCGCAACGGTGTCGTCGTCGATGCCGACACCGGCCGCGAGCGCATGCCGCTCGAAGAAGTGGCGCGCATCGTCTATTTCCGCCCCGACACGCTGCCGCCCGGCTTTCAGGCGGAGTTCATGGCGACGCGCCATTACGTGCCGCGCGCCTATCCGTTCGCTTTCACCAATGGCGTGCAGGCCTCGTACCTCGAAGTCGATATCCGCACGGGCGAGGTGAAGCTGCTCAAGCATTGGTGCGTCGAGGATTGCGGCACGGTGATCAATCCGCAGCTCGTCGACGAACAGATCCGCGGCGGCATCGTGCAAGGGATCGGCGGCGCGCTATTCGAGCATTGCCTCTATGACGCGGAAGGCCAAATGCTCAATGCCAATATGATGGATTACCTCGTGCCCATGGCGGCCGAAATGCCGGACATCGAGGTCGGCCATGTGGTGACGCCGACCGCGGATTCCGAACTTGGCGCCAAAGGCGCCGGCGAAGCCGGCACCGCCGGCGCGCCCGGCTGCGTGATGAACGCGATCAACGACGCGCTGCGCCCGCTCGGCGCCGCGCCGATCACGCAAATGCCGATCACGCCCGAGCGGGTGCTTAAGGTGCTGCGCGACGGTGCTTAACAATAGCGACTGGATTGCGAATGATCCCTCCCCCCTTGTGGGGGAGGGTAGGGAGGGGGGTAGTTAGGCAACACTGAAGCGCACCGCCCCACCCACACCCCTACCCCTGACCCCTCCCCACAAGGGGGAGGGGAACAAAACTTGCGAGCCGGAAAACTTCGAATGGCGTCATGGAAAGACCAACAAGTCCTCATCGTCGGCGGCGGCATTGGCGGGCTGACCGCTGCTCTGGCGCTGGCGGGGCAAGGCATTCCGTCACAGGTGATCGAGCAGGCCGCCGCGTTCAAGGAGATCGGCGCCGGCATCCAGCTCGGGCCGAACGTATTCCGGATGTTCGAGAAGCTCGGCCTGATCGAGCCGATCAGCGCGCTCGCGGTGTTTCCAAACAACCTGATCATGTTCGATTCCATCACCGGCGAGGAAGTCACGCGCATTTCGCTCGGCGATGCGTTCCGTAAAAAATTTCATTATCCCTATGCGCTCATCCATCGCGCCGATTTGCACAACGTGCTGCTCGAGCATTGCCGCAAATCCAATCTCATCAAGCTCGACGCGGCGCAGAAGATCGTCGACCTCGATGAAGCGAACGGCGCCGTCACCGCGAAGACGGCAACCGGCAAGGACTATCGCGGCGCTGCCTTGATCGGCGCCGACGGACTATGGTCGACCATCCGCGAATTCGTGGTTGGCGACGGCAAGCCGAAGCCCGCCGGCCACATCACCTATCGCGCCGTGTTGCCGACGTCCGAAGTCCCGGAACAGTATCGCTGGTGGAATATGGGATTCTGGGCCGGCGAGAAGGTGCACTTCGTGCTTTATCCGCTGCGCACCGGCGAACTCTACAACCTCGTCGCCGTGTTTCATTCCAACCGCTACGAGGAAGGCTGGGACTCTTACGGCGATCCCGCCGAGCTGCACGAACGCTTCGCGGCGACCTGTGAGCCGGTGCGCGCGCTCCTCAACAAAATCGAAAGCTGGCGCATGTGGGTGCTATGCGACCGGCCGCCGGTCAAGGACTGGAGCAAAGGCCGCATCACGCTCCTCGGCGATGCCGCCCATCCGATGCTGCAATATCTGGCGCAGGGCGCCTGCATGGCGGTCGAGGACGCGGTCTGCCTCGCCGATAAAGCAGTCGAGATGAACGGCGATTACGCCGCCGCGTTCCGCGCCTATCAGGCGGTGCGTTATCTCCGCACCGGCCGCGTGCAGATCATGGCGCGCGTCTACGGCGAATTCTATCACGCCGGCGGCGTCGCCAAGGAGCTGCGCAACATCATGCTCGGCTCGCGCACGCCGGACGACGCCATGGCCGGCATGGAATGGCTCTACGGCGAGCAGAAGGAGCTGACGCGGGGTTTGCAGGCGGCCACAGCGAATCATCGGAAGTGACGCGCTGTTCGCTTGTTTCGGGGAGCCAATAACCAGCGCGCTGGTGTGGTCCGCCACGGCCTTAGCCTTATGTAAAACCAAAGCTTTTTGCCAGATCGCGGCCCTGAAGCCTCCTGGTCGTCACGTTTTTGTTGGAAAGGACGCATGACTTCGGTTCAGCGAGCCGCCTTCGACGCCGCACGAAGTCGAGCGGAAAGACTCGGCATCAAGATCACTGTTACGGAGTTTTAGGTCCAACAAATGCTATTCACTTGCACATTGAAAGATGGGATCGTCTACGTGCCCACCATCGTAAAGACTCAGGCCGGATTTTATATGCGCCGCGAGTCTGTGGCGGTTGTCCCGGCGGCCAATACAGATGCGTTGTGGCGTGCGTTCCATGATGTAATGGAAAAAGGAAACGAGACCGCACCGACGCCCAAGCGCGACGCTTTCCCGCCGCCCGTTTCGCCAAAATATGCAGGCGCGAAGAGTTGGGCGGCTTTTATGAGAGGTGCCTCAGAGTGGGCAATCAACGAGGATAACGGGAACTACGACATAGTTCCGTATCGCAAAGATCCTGAGGGAAGCCAATCTTGGGTCGCGGACAAGCAGCGCAAAACGCAATTTCCCGTTGGGACGACGCGCGACCAGGTGATCGAGCGGATGATTAAGATCATTCAAACCGCCGCGAGTGCTGGACGGTCGTCAGTTAGCTAAGCGTGACCGCCCGCATGCAGCCCGCTGCGCGCGACGCCGGCGCTGCTCTCCGAACGATTAAAATCCGGTCCCGGCGGCGGGCCCCAGATATTGGTCTTGCCGGCGACCCAGGTTTTCGGCCGCTGCGGCGTGTCCTGATGCCACGGCCGCGGTTCGAAATAGCCGAGCTCCTCGTCTTTCATCTGATCGAGCTCGCAGAACAATTCGATCACCTGATCGTCCGGGTTGCGATGATAGGTGGCGATGTTGTGGCCCGGGCCATGGCGCAGCGGTCCCCAGATGATCGGGATTTTCTTTTGCCCGAACAGGTCGCAGGAATTCTGCAGGTGAATGAAATCCTTCAGCTCGAACGCCATGTGATGCAGCTTGACGGTGCCGCCGCGGATGAAATTGACGGTGTGGTGATCGGTATTACAGCGCATGAAGACGAAGAAGTCGTCGATCCAGTCGGAGACGCGAAAGCCGAGCACCTTGGAATAGAACTCGGCCGTCTTCTGCGGATTCTCGACCACAAAGGCGATATGGCCGAGTTTGAGCGGCCCGACGCCGTGATGCTGCAGATGTTTGCCGAGATAGCTCCACTCCTTGAACAGCGCGATGGTGGTGCCCTTGTTGTCCTTGAAGGTGAGCACCGGGCCGATGCCGGGCGTGGAATCGTTTCGCAGCTCGCTCTTGATGCCGTCCTTTTCGAGCTCGCGGGCGAGTTGGCCGAAGTCCGAATTCGGGGCGACTTCGAATGACAGCGTGGTGCAGCGTTCGGCGGCGCCCTTGTTGATCTGGATGGTGAGGAGACCGACCTTGCTCGCGAGGTACGCGCGATCCTTGTCCCGCTCGGCCAGAACGAGGCCGACCACTTCGGTGTAGTAATCGATCATCCGTTCCATGTCGGGCGTTTCGAATGTGGCGTGGCCAACGCGCCGGGGCTTGATCATCGTTTCTCTCCAACCTGCCGCTTGGTTTTGGTTTGGCGTGAATCAACCACTGTGCCGGGGTTGAGACAAGATGCTGTCCACGTCGTTCCCGAAGCCGCGAGGCGGCGCGCACCTATTCACCTCTCCCCGTTGCACGGGGAGAGGTCGGACTGCGAAAGCAATCCGGGTGAGGGGGCATAGCCGCGATTCTGAGCGCAACGGTTAAGCCCCCTCACCCCAACCCTCTCCCCGCACGCGGGGAGAGGGAGCGTGCCCTTGCCAACTCACTCCGATCGCGGTTTGGTCGCGGTCTAAATTTCAAAGGGAGGGGGCGATGGCGAAATCCGCCGACTATAAAATAGCGACCTATCAAGCGAGCGACGGGCCGCGCGCCGGACTCGTCATTGGAGATCAGGTTTTTGACGCGGCGACACTGACCCGGAAGCCGGCCTATGCCAGCGTGCTCGGCATCCTCGCCGATTGGCGCGCCGCCGAAGCGGCATTGCGCAAGGCTGCCGCAAGCTTCGGCAAAGGGGGCAAGGGGTCCGGAAAGCGAGGCGGTAAAGCGAAAAGCCGCCCGCTCGCCAAAACCAGATTGCTGGCGCCGGTGCGTTTCCCCTCCGCGATCTATTGCGCCGGCTCGAATTACGCCGACCATGCCGCGGAAATGGCGGCGCGCGATAACCGGCCGCCGCCGCCCGATCCGCACACCTTGGGATTAAAGGCCTGGCATTTCATCAAGGCGGCGCGCGCGATTGCCGATCCGGGCACGCGAGTAAAGATTTCCGGCTATTGCGAGCAGATGGATTGGGAGGTGGAGCTAGCGGCGGTAATTGGCCGCACCGCCAAAGACGTACCGCAGGACAAGGCGCTGAGTTACGTCGCCGGCTACACCATCGCCAACGATCTCTCGGCGCGTGACCGCGGCCGCCGTGCCAACATGCCCGATGCCTCGCCGTTCAAATGGGACTGGACCAAGCACAAGAGTTTTGACGGGTCCTGCCCGCTCGGTCCCTGGATCGTGCCGGCAAGCGACATCGGCGATCCGCAGAAACTCGGGCTTAAATTGTGGGTTAACGGCGTGCTCAAGCAGGATTCCAACACCAGCGAGATGATCTTCACGCTCGCCGAGCAAATCGCGCAATTGTCGGCCGGCATGACGCTGCACCCCGGTGACATCGTTCTCACTGGCACGCCTGCCGGCGTCGGCGCCGGGCGCGGCGAGTTCCTCAAAGCCGGCGATCTGGTCAAGCTCTGGATCGAGAAGATCGGCGAGATCGAAAACCGGATGGTGTGACGGGCGTCACCAGACAGAAGCGCTTTCAGCTACTATTCTCTGTCACCGTGAGGCGGCCGCCAACGCGTCCGGCCCGAAGTGGCCGGCCCGATGACAAGCTCAGCGGCCCTCGAAGGGTGGCGGCAGCCAAGGCGGCTATTGCCGACTTGGACAATTATGATCCGAAATCGGAAACCCGATTTCGGTTGACCGTTCATCCTTCGAGGCTCGCTCCGCTCGCATCGCAGGATGACGGGGCCATGGCACGGGCCGGCATAGCTGGGCCAGAGTTATTGCGGTCGCGCGCGTTACCGGTCTGTGGTAGAAGCATGCCGCGGCCCCGCTTGACCGAAAATGGTCGGGGCGTGCGAAAAAGCCATGACAAACAACAGCCTGAAGCAAATCAGGCGCGCAGGATGAAACCCAACGTGTGACGCTTATGGCCGAAAAATTCGTCGCGAGACTTTCCGAATTCAAGGACGGCGACCGCCGCATCGTCTTTGTCGGCGACAACGAGATAGGCGTGTTCCGGCATGACGGCGAATTCTTCGCTTACAGCAATTTCTGCCTGCATCAGGGCGGCCCGGCTTGCGAGGGCCTGACCATCGCCAAGGTCGAGGAGCGGCTAAGGCCCGACAAGACCTCGATGGGACTCTATTTCTCCGAAAACGAGATGCACTTCGTCTGCCCGTGGCATGGCATGGAATACGATATGAAGACCGGCGAGTGCGTTGCCGATCGCAAGCTGAAGCTGAAGAAATACAAGACGGTGCAAAAAGGAGATGAGCTTTATGTCGTCGCCTAAGCGCGCGGCGAAGCCGGTTGCCAGACGGGCAAACGGGGGGCATGGCGGCAAGACGGCGCCGCGCCAAACCGTCGCTGCGCCGGCGAAGCCCACGGGCAATGGCGCTTCGGCGGATGCCAAGCGGCTCGCAGCGACGCTCGAGCGCAGCATTGCCGACGGCAAGCTCGACCTTGTCAGCGCCGACGCGCTGCAGGCGCTGATCGCCGCCGCCTGCCGGGTCTATAGCGCGCGCACCGAGGCCGGCGAGCAATTCACGCCGGTGCCGAAGCATTCGATTTCCGCAACCGACGTGATGCTGACGGCAAGCGGGTTACTCCGTGCCGCTGATCTCGCGGTTTTCGAACTGGGCATGTGGCAGAGTTGGACAGGACGTTGACGAGACCACAAAGGGACTAAAACGCCAGGAGATATTCCATGGATCTCATTGCCGATCGCGGTCGCCGCGTCACTATCGAGGAGCTCAACACCACCCGGCTCCTGGCGCACGCGCGCAAGCAGGCGCATGCGCGCAATTTCGACGACGTTCTCATCGTCGACGTCGACGCCCATCACTACGAGAATGAGAACTACGACGAATTCCTGCCGTACATGGAAAACGACGTGTTGCGCCAGCTCACCGTTGCCGGCCGCAAGCGCAATCGCTCGAACGTGGCGCCGGTCCAGATCGGCTATCAGGACATGGGCGGGCGCGTCACGCGCTATCCAATGCGTTCGACGGAAAAGACCGAGGAGGGCTCGCTGCGCGACGTGCAACTCGGCCATCGCTGGATGGACGCGATGAGCGTCGATTATTCGTGTCTGTTCCCGACCGGCATGCTCAATATCGGCATGCATCCGCAGAAGGAAATGGAAGTCGAACTGTGCTGGGCCTATAACCGCTGGCTCACCGAAAAAGTGCTGCCCGAGTCCGGGGGGCGCTTCTATTCGATGCTGTGCCTGCCGTTTTCCGATCCGGAAGCCGCGCTGCGCCACGTCGAGACCTTCGGCGACCGCAAGCATGTCGGCGGCTTCATGGTCACGACCGTGCGCTCGCACATGGCGGTGTATGACAACGCCTATATGAAACTTTATCGGGCGATGGAGGAGCGCGGCCTGGTGCTGTCGTTCCATTCCGGTCCGAACTGGGGCGAGCCGATCTACAAGAGCTGCAACCGCTTCCTCTCCGCGCACGCACTCGGCTTCACCTGGTACAACATCCTGCAATGCACCAATTGGGTGATCAACGGCATGGGCGAGCGCTTCCCCAGACTGCCGGTGATCTGGATCGAATCCGGTGTGGCCTGGGTGCCGTTCCTGATGCAGCGGCTCGATCATGAATACATGCTGCGGCCCTCCGAGGCGCCGCTTCTGAAGAAGAAGCCGTCCGACTATATGCGCGACATGTATTACTCGTCGCAGCCGATGGAGATTCAGGATTACGAGGCGATGGAGTGCACGTTCCGCATGATGAATGCCGAAACGCAGCTGCTCTATTCGTCCGACTATCCGCATTGGGATTTCGATCTGCCGTCGACGATCTGGGACCTGCCGTTCCTGTCGGAAAAGGGCAAACACAATATTCTCGGCGGCACTGCGGCACGGCTATTCAAGCTGCCGCCGCGCAACGACAAGCAGAAAGAGAATCTCAAACGCTTCGGCAATCTGGCGGCCGCGGCCTGACAGCGAGAGCGGAGAGGGAGATCGGCGATGAAACGATTGGCCTTTGCTCTTGTTGCGTTGGCAATCGGGCTCGCAGTCTCTCCAGCGCGAGCCGATTACGCGCTGGTGCGCTTTGAGGACGGCTGGTGCCGGATCTGGTGGGACAGCGGCGGCACGCCGTGGGGCGTTGGCTGGACCAAGATCGCGATCGGGATGCCTGATTGGCTCATAGCCTCAGCCGCGCTCAGCAACGCGCGCGCGCAGGGCGTGTGCCGGTAATCAGCGAAGCGTAACCGCTCCCCCCGTCCGCTCGTCCCCGCGACCCGCCTACGCTCGTTTCACGAGCTTCGGCGGGTTTGGAGTCCGCCGAAGCGCACAGCGCGAAGGCGGAGGGCGGGGGCCCAGCAGCTGGATTCCCGCTTTCGCGGGAAAGAGCGGGCAACCGAGTCGCGCGGCGATTGCGGCACAAGCGCGGCAGGATCGCCAAAATTCATACGTGCGTTTGGCTAATTTCAATGCGAGTTCAATGGATTAATCGTATTTTTTGCATCGCACAAAAGTGCTGGCCTTTTCGTCACGCAACCGTTATGCAGGGCCCTTCCCAAAAACGGCGAGGGACGATTGAGGATGAAGCCAGTGGTTTTCGCATGCCTGTTGATCGGGCCGTTGGTCGCGCTTTCCGGCTCAGCCGCGAAGGCCATCGATCTTGCCGAGCTCGCGCCATGCAAGCCGGCTGCGGCGCGGCTGTGCGATCGTTCGGGCGGCATGAGTTGGACCAACCTATTGCGTTGCGGGGCGACGCTTGCCGCTCATAGTTGGCGCGTCGGCGGCGAATGCCGCGCCGTGCTCCGCAAGTACGGCCAGCTGTAAGCGGGCCGTCATCGCAGATTTCTGTAAGCGTGCGTTGTTTGTAGCGTCAGTGGAATGTCTGCGTCGGTGAAGCGTAGCGTGTAATTTCGTCAGACGTAGCGTTTGCGTAAAAAACCCCGGCCCTCGCGCCGGGGTTTTTATTTTCGGCGTGCGGTGTGGCGCATGCGTCATGCCCGCACATAGCCGTTCGAAGAACGGCATCGCTCCGCTCGCCCATATTGCGGGCATCCACGTCTTGAAGGCTGCGCTACAATGGAAGACGTCGATGGCCGGAACAAGTCCGGCGATGACGTCATCAGAGGGTGAATTCATGCCCGACGACATTCACGAAGTTTACGCCATTCGCTACGGTCATCACTCGCGCCGTTCGCTCGCTAATTTCATCGACGGCGACCCGCACGATATCCTGCAGCCGCTCGATTTCTTTGTCTGGGCGATCGTCGGGCCGTCCGGGGTCATCGTGGTGGACACCGGCTTCGACGAAGCCATGGGCAAAAAACGCCAGCGCGAAATGATCAAGCCGGTGCGCGACGGGCTCGAAGCGCTCGGCATCGCCGCCGACTCGATCAAGACCGTTATTATCAGCCACATGCATTACGACCATTGCGGCAATTACGATCTGTTTCCGCAAGCGCGCTATCATTTGCAGGATTGCGAGATGGCTTACGCCACCGGGCGCTGCATGTGCCATCAAGCCTTGCGGGCGCCATTCGAGGTTGAAGACGTGGTCGCGATGGTGCGCAAGGTTTTCTCAGGTCGCGCCAGTTTTCACGACGGCACGAGTGAAATCGCGCCCGGCGTCACCGTGCATCATATCGGCGGCCATTCCAAAGGACTGCAATGCGTGCGCGTGAAGACGCGACGCGGCTATGTGGTGCTGGCGGCCGATGCCACGCACCTCTACGCCCATATCGACGGCGGGCGCGTGTTTCCGATTACCTATAATGTCGAAGAGGTGGTCGAGGGCTATGAGACCTTAAAGCGCCTCGCGACGTCGCCGCGCCACGTCGTGCCGGGTCACGATCCCTTGGTGCTGCAGCGCTACCCGGCGGCTAAACCCGGGCTCGAAGGCTGGGTGGCGCGGCTCGATGCGGAGCCGAATTACAATTGAGCTGCTCCAATAAGCGGCGAAGCAACTTATTGCACCCGCAACGGTTATTAGATTGGGCGCAAGCGCATTGCGAGACAAAACTGTTGGAGGAAATCGGATGGCCAAGCGAAGAAAACGCAGATACTCCCGTGGCGCGGGAAGCGAAGTGAAGCGGGAGATGCACCGCTACAAGCGGGGTACGGCACGAAGCGGCAGAGGCGGCCGCGGTGGCAGGGTGAAGAGCCGCAAGCAAGCCATCGCCATCGGCCTATCGAAAGCGCGTAAGAAGGGCAGCCGAGTGCCGCGAAAGAGCCGCGCCTAGTTTCCACGGCATCTAAGGGGGCCTCAGAACAGCGCTTTTCGCACCGCTGCGAGCACGGTAGGCTCTCGGTGTGTGCCGGGTCGTCGTGGTCCGGCGATAATGACACCGCGCCCAGACCGCCGTTCCCTAATGCCGCTGCAACGCCGAAAATTTCTGCGCTTGGCCGGCGCGGCCGCGATTGCGCCGGCAACGACGCGCGTCGCTTATGCGGAGGATTATCCGACCCGACCAGTGCGCATCCTCGAAGGCTTGGGCGGCGGCAGCACGCCAAATTTAGTTGCGCGCCTGATCGGGCAATGGCTCTCGGAGCATCTCGGCCAGCCCTTCGTCGTGGAAAGCCGGACCGGCGCCGGCGGCAATATTGCCACCCAAGCTGTGGTGAGCGCCGCGCCGGACGGCTATACGCTCCTTACAGTCGTCACGACCAACGCTATCAATGCGACGCTGTACGAGAAACTCGATTTCGATTTCATCCGCGATATCGCGCCGGTCGCCGGCGTGGTTCGGCTGCCGATGGTGCTTATGGTCAATCCATCGGTTCCGGCAACCACGTTCGGCGAGTTCATCGCCTATGCCAAAGCCAATCCGGGGAAGATCAATATTGCCTCGCCCGGCATCGGCACGCCGATGCATGTCGGTATCGAGCTGTTGAAGTTAATGGCCGGTGTGGATCTTGTGCACATCGCCTATCGCGGTCCTGCGGCCGTATGGCCGGATTTGTTCTCCGGACAGGTCCAAGCCTTCATCATCACGGTCTCTACCGCGATCGGTTTCATCCGCGCGGGCAAGGTCCGGCCGCTGGCGGTGACCGTCGCCAAACGTACCGATGTGCTGCCGGAAGTCCCACCCATCGCCGAAACACTTCCGGGCTTCGAAGCGTCGGCCTGGAACGGAATCGGTGCGCCCACCGGTACGCCCAGGGCTATCATCGACAAGCTCAGTATGAATATTGTTGCGGGGTTGGCCGACCCGCAGCTTAAAGCGCGCATCAACGATCTCGGCGGCGACACCGAGCCGATGCCGTCGGCGCAGTTTAAGACCTTCATTGCCGACGAAACCAGGAAATGGGCGAAGGTCGTCAAGTTTTCAGGTGCCAAGGTGAATTGAAGGCCCGCAGCGGCGGGTCGAAGCTGGTGCGCGCACGGGGGAATGGTCATGACATTGGCACGCCGGGAATTTTTTGCCGTTGCGGCAGGCGCCGCTGCGCTCGCCGGTAGCGGGCATTCGGCCGCCGCGGCGCTGTATCCGGAGCGGCCGATCCGGCTCGTTCTGCCGTTTCCGCCCGGCGGCGTGTTCGACATTGTCGGCCGGCCGTGGGCCGACAAGGTGAAGGCGAGCCTTGGTTCGGTTTTCGTCGACAATCAGCCGGGCGCCGGCGGATCGTTGGCGGCGCAGCTTGTCGCGCACGCGCCGGCCGACGGCTACACGATTTTCCTCGGCGCTTCCTCGATCCATCTCACCGAAATGATCCTGCGCGAGCACCCGCTGCTCGATCCGATCAAGGACTTGACGCCGATATCGATGGTGGCGATCACTTGCTTTGCCATCGTCGTCAATCCCGCGGTGCCGGTACATACGCTCGGCGAACTGGTCGATTACATCAAAGCCAATCCCGGCAAGATGACCTTTGGCTCCGCCGGCACCGGCACTTTGAATCATCTCAGCGGCGAACTCCTGAAATCACTGACCGGCATCACCGATCTGCCGCATGTGCCATACCGCGGCGCCGGTCCGGCCATCGCCGACGCCATCGGCGGCCAGATCCCGATGATCATTCCGGCCATGACCAATCAGGTGCTTGAGTTTCACCGCACCGGTAAGCTTCGACTGTTGGCGGTTACCAATCCGACGCGTATCCCGGTTGCGCCTGAAATACCGACCGCGGTTGAATCCGGTGTACCGGGGCTTTTCTCGCAGCAGGTCTTAGGTTTGTTTGCTCCGGCGGGAACGCCAAAGCCGATCATCGCTCAGATCGACGAGGCCAATCATCGCGCCATGGCGGACGCGGCCTATCGCCAATCGCTGGTGGATGCGGCAGTGATTCCGGTGCCGGATTGGACGACAGCGCAATTCGACGAGTTTATGCGCAACGAGCTCGCGCGCTGGACCCCGCTGGTGAAGGCGATCGGGGTTCGGCTGGATTAAATCTTATTGGCCAACAGCCGTCGCAGCCGCTGCGGCGTGATCGGCAATTGCCGCACCGCGCCGGGCACGCCGATGGCGTCATCGATGGCGGAAGCGATGGTCGCGCCGACTGCGGTGATGCCGCTCTCGCCGGCGCCCTTGATGCCGAGCGGATTGAGCGGCGAGGTGTAATCCTCGCGCAACAGCACGTCCGGAGCGGGCACTTCGTGCAGCGCGGGTAAGAGGTAATCGGCGAATGTTGCCGCCAAGGGATCGCCGCGTTCGCTGTAGCTGAATTCCTCGAACAGAGCGCCGCCCAACCCTTGCGCATAGCCGCCAACAATCTGGCCGCGCACCAGCGCCGGATTAATGGCGCGGCCGATGTCATAGGCGATGCAGTAGCGCTCGATTACGACGCGGCCGGTCTCGGCATCCACGCGCACCACGGCGACATGGCTGCCGTAGGGGTAAACCTGGTGCTCGGTCTTGAACCAGCCCTCGGCGGCAAGTCCGGGCTCGCGGTCGCCCCTTGCTTTCGCCGTCGGGGCCAGATTCTGCGCGATGACGCCGAGGCTGATCGAGGGACCGGGCTTGCCGTCCTTGCGCACCACTTCGCCGGCGACGATGTCGAGCGCCTCCGGAGAGGCTTGCAGGAGTTCGGCCGCCATCGCAAGCGCTTTGCACCGCACGTTTAACGCCGCGATGTGGGTCGCGGAAGCGGTCATGACCGTTGCGCGCGAAGCATGTGCGCCGATGCCGAACGGAATGCGATCGGTCTGGCCGTGAATGACGCGGCAGCGCCGGTAGTCGACGCCGAGTGCGTCGGCGGCAACCTGGGCCATCACCGTCTCGAACCCCTGGCCGAGCGAGGCGCCGCCGGTGAAGACCTCGACCATGCCGGCGGTGTCGACCGAAATTCTCACGCCGTCGGTCGGACCGAGCCCGCTCTTCTCGACGAACATCGACAGCCCGATGCCGACGCGTTCGCTGCCGGCCTTGCGCTTGTTGACTGTTTCGTTCAACGCGTCCCAGCCGATCTTGGCGAGGAGTTTGTCGAGCAGACCGGAATAATCGCCGCTGTCGTATTCGATTTCCTCGCCGAGCGCCTCGAGCGGGCGCGGATACGGCATTTCCTGCGGTCCGATCGCATTGCGGCGGCGCAGCTCGACCCGATCGACTTTGAGCTTGTGCGCGATCGCATCGACGAGCCGTTCGCGCACAAAAGTGGTCTCGTAACGTCCCGGCGCCCGATAGGTCGCGGCCGGGGTCTTGTTGGTGAGGCGAAAATGTCCGATCGCACGGTAGGCCGGCACCCGGTACGGTCCCGGCAAAATCCCAGCGGTCATATGCACCACGCGCGCGGCGTGCGTGCGCACATAGGCGCCCTGATCGTGGAAATAGCGATCGTCGATCGCGAGGATCACACCGCTGGCATCGACCGCAGCGCGGACTTTATGCAGCTGCTCGCGCGAATGATTGGCCGCGATCAGATGCTCGCGGCGGTCCTCGATCCATTTCACCGGCCGGTTGAACCGCTTGGCAGCGACGCAGACAAGCACGTCCTCGGGATAAAGTTCGCCACGGACGCCGAACCCACCGCCGACATGCGATTCATGGACATGAATCGCGCTCGGCGGCAGGCGGAGCATGCGCGCCAGCAATTCCTGATTGCGGTGCGGGACCTTGGCCGCGCCGTGCAACTCAAGGATGCCGCGTGCGGCGTCATAACGTCCGATCGCGCCGCGGGTCTCGAGCGGCACGCCGGAATGGCGGCCAATCGCCAATTCCAATTCAATGATATGTGCCGCTTGCCGGAAGGCGGCCTCGACGTCGCCATAGCCCTGGCGGATCACTGCGGCTTCGCTCGAATGTCCCGGCGAGAATTCGGTAGGCGCCGCCTGCGCGTCGATCAGCGGCGGCAGTTCTTCGATCTCGACGGTGACTAAATCGGCGGCATCTTCGGCGACGTATTGGTCTTCGGCAAAGATCGCCGCGACCGGGTCGCCGACATAACGCACGCGCGCATTCGCCAGCACCGGCTGGCGGTAAGGATCGAGTGCTGGAATTGAGCCCTCGCGAAAATCGACCGGCGGCACGTCGGGAATATCGTCGGCGGTCCACGCCGCGAACACGCCGGGCAGTGCGCGTGCCGCCGCGGCATCGATCGACGTGACGCGGCCGTTGGCATGCGCGGAGCGCACGACGCGCATGACCAGCTGGTGCGGAAAATTGATGTCGCCGGCGAACCGGCCGCGTCCGGTCACAAGCGGTGGATCCTCCAGCCGCGCGACCGATTGCCCGATCCACGGTGTTTTCTCAGCGGACGAATTCATGCCGCCGCGCGTTCGAGCGCCCGGCGCGCCACGGCGAGGACGAGATCGCGCCGGAACTCGGCGCTGTTGATGATGTCCTCCATCGGGTCGATGGCGGACATGGCCGCTTGGGCGGCGGCGCGGAATGCTGGTTCGCCCGGCGCAGCGCCGTCGAGCGCGCGTTCGGCTTCCGCGACGCGCCGCGGATTGATTTCCACGCCGCCGAGCGCGAGCCCCGGCTCGGCGATCTTGCCGCCGTCAAGACGATAGAGGCCGACCGCCGCGGCAAGCGCAAAATCTCCCGCGCGCCGGCTGAATTCATAGAAGCCGCAGCGTGTATCGGCGGTCAGCAGCGGCAAGCGCGCCTCGACCAGAAGCTCATCGTCGCGCAGCGCGGTCGTCATGATGCCCTTGAAGAAATCGCGTGCCGCGATGACGCGCTCGCCGCGCGCGCTTTTAGCCACCACCTCGCCGTCAAGCGCCGTAAGTATGAGGCACCATTCCGAGGCCGGATCCGCATGTGCGAGGCTGCCGCAGAACGTGCCGCGATTGCGGATCGGATAATGCGCTATGTGACGCACCACGTCGGTCAAAAGCTTTCCCAGCGGTCCTTCGCAAACCGGCCGATGGAATGCGGCGTGACGAACGCAGGCGCCGATGACAAGCTTGCCGCTGGCCACGGCAATGCGGTTGAGCGCGTCGACGCCGTTGATATCGACGAGGTGCGCTGGCTTGGCGAGCCGAAACGCCATGGTCGGAACGAGGCTCTGGCCGCCGGCGAGCACGCGGCCGTCATCGGCGGCAAATTCGGCCAGCAGCGCGACCGCTTCGTCGATCGTTTTCGGTGCGTGATACCGGAATGCAGCAGGCTTCATTGCGCTATGGATGCACCGTTCCCGGCGTGGAGTCAAAGACGACAGACGGATGCCAGATGTCGGAAGTCGGAGGTCAGATGACGAAAAGAGCAGCTCCGAATACTATGATCCGACCTCTCACATCCGACACCTGTTCTCCGAATGCTCCGCTTCGACGATATCGGCAACCGGCTCAAAGCGTTTCGTCTCGGCTCCGGACTGTCCGCCGAAGACATCGCCGCCAAGCTCGGCATTTCGCGCACCGCGCTTTATCGTTTCGAAAAGGGCGAGCTAGCTAAGATCGAGACGCTGGAGAAGCTGGCCGAACTCCTACAGGTCTCGGTGCCGACGCTGCTCGGCGTTGGCGTCGAATACATCGCGTCGGCGGTCAGCTATTTCGAGCGCATGCGGCAGATCGAGGAGAGCGCCGAGCACATCATCGTGCTCGCCGGCCCGATCTCCTATGTGCTCGCTTCCGACGGCTTCGACCGCGCGCTCGGCGAAGTGTTGCGTGAATCGGTGCCGGAGGCTGTGGCGAAAAACAGCAAGGCGCTGGCGCAGATCGACGAGCTGATGACGGTGCTGCGCAGCCGCAAGGAAACTTATCGCCGCCGCCGCCCCGCCATTCTCAATCTGATCGCTGCCGGCGAAATGCAGCGCTTCCTGCGCAACGGTCTGGTCGGCCGGCTCGATCTTCCCGAGCCAATGCGACGCGAACGCCGCCGGCTCGCGCGCGCCGAGGCCGAGCATTTCATCGCGCTGATGCAAGACGAGCCGATCGGCGTGCAGATCGGCATCGTGCTCGACACGCTGCCGCACACCAGTTTCCAGATTTTCCGTCAACCCGACCGGAAGATCTTGGCGCTAAGTCCATTTCGCCTCGGCGAAGAGCCGAATATCCGCGTTGGCGTTGCGATGATTACATCGGCGCCGGAGGCGCTGGCGCTGCACGAGAAGATGGCGCGCGACTTGTGGTCGAGCGCGCTGAAAGGTCCCGCCGCCGTGCGCTTCATGCGCGGCATGATGGAGACTGTGAAGGACTAAAATAGTTGCCGGCGTTGTGCAATTGACGAGACCGGAATGTGAAAACTCCTCCGTAGTTCAGCAAAAAAGTTTGCGGATCGAGCTTCAACGCCATATATGGGACGACGCAAATTCGAGCCGTCTCGATTCGAGTCGAGCGGTACTCGCTGAGGGGACGAATCCGCCGCAATGAACGTTCACGCGACGTCCGCCGGGATCGATGCGCGGCCTCGGCTCCTCATGTGCCCGCCGCGCCATTTTGCCGTCACTTACAGCATCAATCCGTGGATGGACCCGCGATCTTGGGCCGGCGATAGTCGTTTGCACGCCGAGGCGGAGCGTCAATGGACGGCGCTGCGCGATGCATTGATCGCCGCCGGCGCGGCGGTAGAGACGATAGAGCCCGTAGCCGATCTGCCGGATCTGGTGTTCACGGCCAATGCCGCCGTGGTGCTCGACCGCAAGGCGGTGCTGTCGCGGTTCCGCCATCCCGAACGGCGCAACGAGGAACCGATCTTCGCGGCCCGTTTTGCTGCGCTCGCTGCGCGCGGCCTGCTGGACGAGGTTTCGCCGATCCCGGATGGAATCATCCTGGAAGGTGCGGGTGATTGCATCTGGGACGCGAGGCGGCGCTTGTTCTGGCTCGGATGCGGTTTCCGCTCAGACGTTGCGGCGGCTCCATTCCTGGAGCGGCAATTGGGTCACCGCTGCCTGCCGCTGCCGCTGGCCGACGCCTGTTTTTATCACCTGGATACGGCGCTCTGCGCGCTGCCGTGTGGAAGCGTCATGTACTATCCGGGCGCATTCACGCCGGCCGCGCTGGCGATTATCGAAACTCATGTCGCGCCGGAACACCGCATCGCGCTCGATCGCGTCGATGCCGAACGTTTCGCCGCCAATGCGGTTTGTATTCGCAACACGATCGTGCTTTCGAGCTGCGGCGGTTCACTGCGGACAATACTCAATGAGCGTGGCTACGCCGTCGTCGAGACGCCGCTGCACGCGTTCCTGCGCAGTGGCGGTTCGGCCTGCTGCCTGACCTTGCGGCTCGATCATCACTCCGAGGCGTTTGGCCGGGTCGCTGAGCAAACCGGCAACCGCATCGGTGGGGTGTGCGGAGACGCACACCGCCGCGGCAGCAGCTGAATTATTCGGAACAAGCGGCGTCAGGATGTTTGCTTAGTGCGGCAATCATCGACCGCCGGCGGCCGCCGCGCAAGAGGCGGAACGGGGCGCGGAACTGCGGCACAGATCGGCGCGTTGTCAGCCGTCATTCCATCACCGATGGAGGATCCAATGTGCTGGGAAATGGATTACCGCTGGCTCGCCGAGCAGAAGAAGGCGGAAGAAACCAAAGCCAAGCAAGAGCAGCGTTCTGAAGTAATCGAAAAGCTCTTGAGCGAAGCCAACAAGCAACCCGAAAAAAGCGATGAAGCGCCGGCCAAGGAGACCATTCCAGCGAAGTAGCGCCGACGACTGTTACCCAGCTCGTCACCACCGGGCATAGCCGTTCGCAGAACGGCGTCGCTTCGCGCGCCTATGCCGGTGGTCCATGCTGCGGTGCGGCTCCATGGATTGCCGGATCAAGTCCGGCAATGACGATTTGATTTAGCTACGCTCGCGCGTAGCGGCCGCGGTTGAAGAAGCGATCCTTCTGATCTTCGCTCGCGCTGTCGCGGTTCGATTTGATCGCCGCAACCTTGGCCAGCGCGGCCTTCACCGCGGGCCGTTCATCAATGGCCTTGAACCAGCGCGCCAGATTGGGATTGTCCTCCCATTTCACGCCTTGCGCATCGTGGTTGCGCGTCCACGGGAATGTGGCGATGTCGGCGATCGAATATTCGGCGCCACCGAGATAGGGTGAGTGCGCCAGCCGCTTTTCCAGAACCTCATAGAGCCGTTTCACTTCGGTCTGATAGCGCGACATCGAATAGGAGATATCCTTGTCCTTGGGCGAGAACAGCTTGAAGTGCGTGAATTGACCGAACATCGGCCCGACGCCGGTGAGCTGGAACATCAGCCATTGCAGCACGTCGTATTTCTTCGCCATGTCGTGCGGCAGGAATTTTCCGGTCTTCTCGGCGAGATACATCAGGATCGCGCCGGATTCGAACACCGCGCAAGGCTTGCCGCCAGGGCCTTCGTGGTCGACGATCGCCGGAATTTTCGAGTTCGGATTGATCTTGATGAAATCCGGATTGTACTGCTCGCCCTTCCATACATCGACGAAATGCTCTTTGTACGGAAGCTTTGTCTCTTCGAGCATGATGTAGATTTTCTGCACGTTCGGACTGGTCAACGCATAAAGGTCGATCATGACATGCCCTCGAATTCGGCTTTGAGAGATTTGTGAAGGCGGTGAAGCTAGCGGTCCCGAACAGGCGCGACAAGGTATGGCTTAGCGGACCAGCGCGGCGCAACGATCACTTGTATGAGATCGCCAAGGCCGCGTAGGCTCGCCTACCGCTAGAAAAAAGTTAGCGGGAGAACGGACTAGGAGATCGGAATGAAAGGTTCAAGTCGGGCAATTGCGGCGCTGACGCTTGCTTGCGCGGCGATGGTGATGGCCGGTGCCGCGCGTGCCGCTGACGACGACTATCCAAATCGTCCGGTGCGGTGGCTGGTCGGCTATCCGCCGGGCGGCTCGACCGACACCTGCGCGCGGCTGATCGGACAATACCTGTCCGAACATCTGCATCAGCAATTCGCGGTCGAGAACAAGCCTGGCGCCGGCAACAATCTCGCCACCGAAATCGCCGTGCACGCGCCGGCCGATGGCTACACCGTGTTCCTGGTCAATCCCGCCAATGCGATCAATGCAAGCCTCTATAAGAACCTGCTATTCGATTTCATCCGCGACATGACGCCGGTCGCCGGCTTCATCCGGGTGCCGAATGTGATGGAGGTCAATCCGAACGTGCCGGCGCGCACGGTGAAGGAATTCATCGATTATGCGAAGGCCAATCCGGGCAAGGTCAATCTTGCCTCTTCGGGTATCGGCACTTCGGTGCACTTGTCCGGCGCACTGTTCATGATGGTGACCGGTGTCGAACTCGTGCACGTACCTTATCGCGGCGCCGCGCCGGCGCTGACCGATCTTCTCGGCAATCAAGTCCAGGTGATGTTCGACAACTTGCCGTCCTCGATCGGACACATCCAAGGCGGGCGGTTGCGCGCGCTCGCAGTCACCACCACGACGCCGTCAAAAGCGCTGCCCGGCGTGCCGACAGTGGCCGAAACCGTGCCGGGCTACGAAGCGAGCGCCTGGTTCGGCATGGCGGTGCCGAAGGGCACGCCGCGCCCGATCATCGAGAAGCTCAATCGTCTGGTCAACGAAGCGCTTTCCGATCCGGGAATGCAGGCAAAACTGGCCGATCTCGGCGGGACTTTAATTCCCGGCAGGCCGGAGGATTTCGGCAAAGTGATTGCCGACGAAACGGCGAAGTGGGCCAAGGTGGTGCAGGCAACCGGTGCGACTGCGGAATAAACTGCGAACATGAGCAAATCAAAATCGCCTGAACAATTGCGCAGCTTCCGCTGGCTCGGCCGCAACGATCTGCGCTCGTTCGGACATCGCTCGCGGCTGCGCCAGTTTGGCTATGACCGCGCCGATTGGGCGGGCAAACCGGTCATCGGCATCATCAATACCTGGAGCGAGATCAACGCCTGCCACGGCCATTTGCGCGATCGCGCCGAAGACGTCAAACGCGGCGTCTATCAGGCCGGCGGCTTTCCGGTCGAACTGCCGGCGATGTCGCTCGCCGAACCATTCGTTAAACCTTCCACCATGCTCTACCGCAATTTCCTGGCGATGGAATGCGAAGAGCTGCTGCGCAGCCATCCGATCGACGGCGCGGTGTTGATGGGCGGTTGCGACAAGACCACGCCGGGACTGATCATGGGCGCCATCAGCATGGGCATTCCCGCGATCTACGTACCGGCGGGTCCGATGTTACGCGGCAACTGGCGCGGCAACGTGCTCGGCTCAGGCTCTGACGCCTGGAAATATTGGGACGAGAAACGCGCCGGCCGGATCGGCGACGACGAGTGGAATGAAATCGAGGGCGGCATATCCCGCTCCTTCGGCACCTGCATGGTGATGGGCACCGCGGCGACCATGATGGCGATTACCGAGGCGCTCGGATTGGCGCTGCCGGGCGCGTCGTCGATTCCGGCGCCGGATTCCAATCATCCGCGCATGTGCGCGGCCGCAGGGCGCCGCGCCGTCGAGATGGTGTGGAAGGATTTGACGCCGGACAAAATTCTCACCCCAGCGGCGTTCGATAATGCCATCCGCGTTCATATGGCGCTCGGGGGCTCGACCAACGCCATCATTCATGTCATCGCCATGGCGCGCCGCGCCGGGCTGAAGCTCGACATGGCGCGGTTCGATGAGATTTCGCGCCAGGTGCCGGTCATCGCCAACATCACCCCGTCCGGCAAATATCTCATGGAGGATTTCTTCTACGCTGGCGGCTTGCGCGCCCTGATGGCGCAAATGCGGGATCTCCTCGATTTATCCTGCATCACCGTTTCAGGACGCACGCTGGGCGAGGCGATCGCCGGCAGTAAGGTGCATCTGCCGGACGTCATCCATTCCTTGGACAATCCGCTCTATCCGGAAGGCGCGACTGCGGTGCTCACCGGAAACCTGGCGCCGCGCGGCTGCGTGATGAAGCCGGCCGCCGCCGACAAGCGATTGTTGCGCCATCGCGGCAAAGCGATCGCGTTCGAAAATTACGACCATATGGTGTGCGAGGTCGATCGCGACGATCTCGAGGCGACGCCCGATCACGTGCTGGTGCTCAAAAACGGCGGGCCAAAAGGCGGGCCGGGCATGCCGGAATGGGGTCAGCTGCCGATCCCGAAGAAGCTTCTCAAAGCCGGTGTGCGCGACATGCTGCGCATCTCCGACGCACGCATGAGCGGCACGAGCTACGGCGCTTGCATTCTGCATGTCGCGCCGGAGAGCTTTGTCGGCGGTCCTTTGGCGCTGGTGCAGACCGGCGATGAGATCGAGGTCGATGTCGCCGCGCGACGCATCCACTTGCACGTCGCTGCCGAGGAGCTCACTCGCCGCCTCGAGGCCTGGAAGCCGCCGCCGGCGCGTTATCCGCGCGGCTACGGCGCCATGTTCTCAGCTCACATCGGGCAGGCTGACGAGGGCTGCGATTTCGATTTTCTGCAAGGCCAGGCCGCTATTCCCGAGCCCGAAATTCACTGAGCGGCAAAGCCCGGTTTACCCGGCCGGCA
>DASXJB010000144.1:0-6712 GCA_036497645.1 Xanthobacteraceae bacterium | reverse complement strand
GACGCTGCGCCAGGCGCTCGCCGATTCGCTCAACACGGTATCGGTGCGGCTCACACTCGAATTCACCCCGCAGGCGGTGGTGCGCACCGCCTACCGGCTCGGCATCGCTTCGATGCTCGAACCGAACGCCTCGATTGCGCTAGGCACTTCGGAAGTCTCACCGCTCGAACTCGTCTCCGCCTACGCCACCTTCGCCAATGGCGGGATTGCGGTCACCCCGCATGTGGTGGAGCGGATACGCACCGCCGACGGCAAGACGCTGTACGGCCGCACGCAGCAACCGCTCGGGCGCATCGTCGACGCGCGCTATGTCGGCATGATGAACACGATGCTGCACGAGACGCTGGTGAGCGGCACCGCGCGCGCGGCAGGCCTTCCCGGCTGGCAGGCCGCCGGCAAGACCGGTACCAGCCAGGATTTCCGCGACGCCTGGTTCATCGGCTACACCGCGCGGCTCGTCGCAGGCATCTGGCTCGGTAATGACGACAACACCCCGACCAAACGCGCGGTCGGCGGTGGGCTGCCGGTCGAAATCTGGAGCCGCTTCATGCGCACCGCGCTTTCCCGCCAGGCGCCGGCGCCGCTTCCGGGCCTTGCCGAGCCGGGCTGGTTCGGTGCGCCGTTCAGTGCGCCGGCGGCTGTCCCGCCGGCTCCGGTCGGCGAACAGGCGAGCGCACGGCCGGATAACGGCGGCGGGCTCGACTCGTGGCTGCTCGACAAATTGTTCGGACGGCACTGAGCGTGAAAGCCAGGGTCTAGTCAGGTCAGCAATCGATCAGCCTGCTTTTTTCCACTGCTCGGGTAAACCCCGCCGCGACCGCGCCATTTTGTTCGTTTAGCAGCCAATTCAATGGTAGGCGTCAGTCTGGGCGACGCTAACTAACGAGTTACGGGGAGGAACCCATGCGTATTCTCGGCGTATGGGCGATCGAGTTCATAAAGCTTCTGGCCAGGCGGCGGCTTCACCCGCTCAATGCAGAATGTCCCATATGTCATCAGATGGTGCGTCTGCATTACAACAAAGCGGGCCGGCGGCATTTGCTTGCCCACGCTCGCACATATTCCCGCACACTGTACGAAGGCTCGCGCTACGGCGCGCATTATGCGGCGAAAATAAAATGCTTCGGTTCGGGCGCGCCCGCGAAATTTGATCCGCGCCCAAATGAACTGCAGTCGTTCAGTCTGCCAAAGTCTCTTGAGGCTGAAGGTTGAATTTCGCTCAACTCTTCCGCCGGTAAAATCCGGTGAAGGTCACGAGCGATCCGCCGCAGTGCCCGTCGTCTTCGACCACCAAGAGCTCGGCGATCCGCTGCATGCGTACCAGGCAGTTCCCAGCGTCGGCGCTTGCCTGGTCGAAAGAGGCGCTGCCGTCGTCGGCGAATCGCAAAAGCCCCTGCGCCGGCTTGGCCTCGGCACGGAGGACGCCGGAATGCACGTTCTGCGCAGCCGGATAGACATGCTCGCCGCGGATGCGCAACGCGCCGCGGCGGCCTCTGCTGATCGTGATGGCGCCGCCGGCATGAATCCAGCGGCCGATCCAGTCACCCGCCTCGCCCGCGCGCGCCGGCTGCACCGGAGTGAGGCTCGCCGACGGCAGCCAGCCGACGGTCCAGCGTTGCGTGGGATCGGCCGCGGATTGGTATGACACGCAGCTATAGGCGCCGCGGGTTTTGCCGACCAGGAGAAGATCGCCCGGAATGAGATAACTCGGCTGCGCGCAGTCCTCGCGCTCCGCCGGACACGCGGCGGCGTCGGATGCGTTCTTGACGAAATGCACTTGCGGCCGGTCGGCAATGATTTTCGCGATCGTGACCGGATGCGTCACCTCGAAGCCAATGCCGAGGCAGTCGCCGGGATTTTCATCGGCACCCGCCACGGTCGCGATCAACGGCATCAGAAGGGCGACAACCGCGAAGCGCCGCGCACCACTAAAGCGAAATGATTTTAGGTTGATACGGTATTTCACCTGAGCTTGATGCTTGAGCATGATCTTTTCCGACCTGGCTTCGCCCGCCGAAGCGTCACACGAGAGTACTGGTGGCTAGCATGGCTTCGCGCAGGCGAGAAACCAGCGTCCACCCTCGGATCGATGTCCGAGGGCAAGCTTTTGCGGGATCATGCTTTAGATCGCATGGCGCAGATCGTGATTCTTCAACGGCAGCGATCGCACCCGCTTGCCGGTTGCGGCAAAGATCGCGTTGCACAAAGCCGGAGCGAGCGGCGGCACCGGCGGTTCGCCGACGCCGCCCCAAAAACCGCCGCTCGGCACGATGACGGTCTCGACCTTTGGCGCGTCCGCGAGCCGCAGCATTTCATAGGTGTCGAAATTCGTTTGCTCGGCGGCGCCGTCCTTGATGGTGATTTCGCCGTAGAGCGCCGCGGTCAGCGCGTAGACGATCGCGCCTTGCACCTGCATTTCGATCGAGAGCGGATTGACGACGTGCCCGGGATCGATCGCCGCCACCACCCGGTGCACCCGCACCTCGCCGTTCTTCACCGAGGCTTCGACCACCTGCGCGCAATAGCTGCCGCAGGCTTCGTTGAGCGCAATGCCGCGGAACACGCCTTGCGGCGGCGGCGCATTCCAACCCGCGTGCCTGGCCGCGGCGTCGAGCACCGCGAGATTGCGCGGGCTGTTGGTCAGAAGCTTGCGTCGGTACTGATAGGGATCGATGCCGGCGGCATGCGCCATCTCATCGATGAAGCATTCTTTATAGAACGCGTTCTGGGTGTAGTTGATGGCGCGCCAGACTCCGAGCGGCACCGGCGTCGGCCGCACGACGTAATCCAGCCGATAATTCGGAAACGCGTAGGGCATCTCGTCGGCGAGGCCGGAGACAAAAGTCCGGTCGACGATATTGGTGCCGAAGCCCGGCAACAGCGAAGCGACAAAGGACGGTCCGGCGAGGCGGATCGTGCAGGCAAGCGGCATGCCGTCGGCGTCGAGGCTGGCGGTGAGCCGCGCCATTCCGAACGGCCGATAGCGATCGTGGGCGATGTCCTGTTCGCGCGACCAAATAAGTTTGACCGGCGCGTCAAATTCTTTGGCGATCGCCACCGCTTGGCGGACATATTCCTGGATCGGGGCGCGGCGGCCGAAACCGCCGCCGAGCATGGTGCGGTGGACGGTGACCTTCTCATGCGCCACATCGGCGGCGAGCGCCGCAGTGGCGAGCGCGGTCGCCGGATCCTGAGTCGGCACCCAGATTTCGACGCCGTCGGCGCGCACATGCGCGGTGCAGGTTTGCGGCTCCATGGTGGCATGCGCAAGAAACGGCACTTCGTAATCGGCTTCGATGCGCTGCGTGGCATGCGCCGACGCCGCGTCGCCGTCGGCGCGGCCGATCCGCACCGCGTCGGCGGCAAAATCTGCAGCAAGCCCGGCGCGCACAAATTCGGCGATCGATGCGGTCGACACGCCGCCGTTGCCGCAGTCGTCCCAGGTCACCGATAGCGCATCGGCGGCGCGCTCGGCCCGCCACCAGGAATCGGCAACCACCGCGACGGCGTCCGGCATGCGCACCACGCCGCGCACGCCGGCCATCTCCGTAATCGAATTTTCATCGACCGATTTCAGCGCGCCGCCGAAGATCGGGCAGTGCCGGATCGCGGCGTAGAGCATATTGGGCAGCCGCACGTCGATGGCATAGACCGGCTGGCCGGCGACCTTGTCGGGTACGTCGAGCCGCTTTTGCCGCGTGCCGGCGAGCTTCCAGGCTGACGGCGGCTTGAGCGCCACGTCGTCCGGCGGCGCGATCATCGCCGCGGCGGGAGCGATCGCACCAAAAGACACCGTGCGGCCGCTCAAGCGATGAATAATCGATCCGTCGGCGGCGATGCATTGCGCCGGCGGCACCCGCCATTGCGCCGCGGCGGCGGCGATCAGCATTTCGCGCGCAGTCGCGCCGGCGCGCCGCAGATAATCTTGGGACGATGCGATCGAGCGGCTGGCGCCGGTCGAGGTATCGCCCCAGATCCGGTTTTTCTGAAGATTGAGCGTCGGCGAGATGAATTCGGTGCGCACCTTGCTCCAATCGCATTCGAGCTCTTCGGCAACGAGCATGGCGAGCCCGGTCATCGCGCCCTGGCCCATTTCGGAGCGCGCAACGCGGATGGTTACGGTGTCGTCGGGCGCGATCGCGATCCAGCAGGTGATTTCGAGCGCCCCATGAGCGGCGCGCGCCGCCTCGGCAAACGGGATGGCGAAGCCGAGCGTCAGGCCGCCGGCGGCGGCGCCGGCCGTGACAAGAAACGACCGGCGATCAAGATCGCCGCCGCGTTTCATGGAATTCCCCCCGTTTACAGGGTCCGCCGGAACGAAACGTGCACGGCGGCCAGTGCAACGACTTCCTTCAGCCGGTGCTAATTTAACCGATTGGCGGCGTGGTTCACAATTGAAGGAATCGGTCATGGAAAAGGAAGACCTGACGATCGAACGGCGCATCCGCGCCATCGAAGATCGGCTCGAAATCTACAATCTGATCGCCGGTCACCCGCCGAGCGCCGATACCGGCAATGCGCCCTATGCCGAGGCGGTCTTTACCGCGGACGCGGTGTTCGACCGCGGCCCCGATCTCTCCGGCGCCGTCGGCAACAAAGCTATCGGCGCCAATCTGCAAAGCGCCGGCCATCAAGCCGCGATTGCCACAGGACTGGCGCATTTCACCTCGCTGCCGCATGTCACGATTAACGGCGATACCGCCATAGTCGTTTCCTATTTGCAAATTTTGACGCCGAAAAAATCCGGGGAAACCATCGAGGTTCCCAATCACGGCGGCTCGCGCGGCTATCACATTCATCGCGTGGTCACCAACCGGTGGGACCTCGTCCGCACGCCCTCGGGATGGAAGATCAAACGCCGCACCTTGCGGCTTGTGGACGGCTCCGAGCCAGCGCGCGAGATCCTGCGCGGCGCGCTGCCGGCGGCGTGAGGAGCTCGTGACCGGCTCCGCCGCCAAATCGGCCAGGCCGCATGGATTGCCGGATCAAGTCCGGCAATGACGAAGTATGGAATACCCCCCCTGCAGTAGCGGCGTTGCTCCGACTCGAAGCGGAATCTACAAAGCGACCTCCCCCCGCAACCTCGCACTCCGGCGCGCGCAAGCGCCGCTCGGGTGGGGGCAGGCGAAATTCAAGTCGGCGGAAAAGCGAACAGTTAAATGACAACCATCACTGCCGACATTGCCGTAGCGCCGCGCCGCTCGTTCCAGGAAGTCTGGGTGATCAGCCTCGGCCATGCGCTCACCCATTGGTATCCGGCGACCTTTTATTTGCTGCTGCCGCTGATCGGCAAGGAATTGGGGCTGTCCTACAGCGAAATCGGCTCGGTGCTGACCTGCCAATATTTCGCGGGCGCGATCGCCAATATTCCGGGCGGCATCTTTGTCGACACCGTCGGCCGCAAGGGCCTGTTGATGGCGGCCTCGCTGTTCTGGATCAGTTTTCCGTACCTGATGATGGGTTTCTCGCACGCCTATTGGATGATCCTGTGCTGCGCCACGCTGGTCGGCATCGGCAACAATCTGTGGCACCCGAGCGCCATCCCGTGGCTCGCCAACCGCTTTCCGCGGCGCAAGGGCCTGGTGATGTCGATCCACGGCATGGGCGGCAATTTCGGCGACGCGGTGGCGCCGCTGGTGGTCGGCGCTTTGCTCGGGTTCATGAGCTGGCGCAACGTCGTCGTCATCAACGTCATACCGGGCGTGCTCATCGCCGCCTTCACGCTGATCTATCTCGGCCGCAGGCAGAACGGCGACGCCGGCGCTGCAATCGCCGATGCCGCGCCGGCGATCTCCGGCGTCGAACGCTTGCGCATGTTCGGCGCGCTCTTAAAAAACCGGGCGCTGATTACGCTCGCCGCCGGCTCGGCGTTCCGCACCATGACCCAAGGCGCGCTGTTGACCTTCCTGCCGCTCTATCTGGCGCGCGAAATGGGCTACCCGACGCTGTGGATCGGCGCCTGCATGTTCGCGCTCCAGGCCGGCGGCTTTGTCGCGGCACCGATCGCCGGCCACCTGTCCGACCGCATCGGCCGGCGCCAGATCATCCTTTCCAGCATGGCGATGAGCGCGGTCGTCATTTTCTTGATGCTATTCGCCGGCGGCACCGGCTGGTTCGTGATGTTTGTTTCGTTGCTCGGCTTTTTTCTGTTCGCGGTGCGCGCCGTGCTGCAGGCCTGGCTTCTCGACGCGACACCACCGGCGATGGGAGGCAGCGCCATCGGCCTCCTCTTCGCCAGCCAGGCTTTCGGCCAGGCGGTCGGCCCCGTCTCAGCCGGCATCGTCGCCGATCATTACGGCTTGATGGGCGCGTTCTATTTCCTCGCTGCGACCATCGTGGTCGCCAACTTTTTGGTGTTCGTCACGCCGGCCGGACTGATGAAGCGGGATTGATTCGACCCGCCAGCATCTCAGCCCGCTCGTCCCCGCGTAAAGCGGGGACCCAGTAAATCCGCCGGTCTCAACAAAAAAATCTGGATTCCCGCTTCCGCGGGAATGAGCGCAATAGTCAAGCACGCGCGTCAAGCGTCCTCAGGCCGGTGAATAAGCGTGTAGACGGGAACGCTGGCCGAGTCGGTTTCGTTCATCACCTTCATGCAGACGACGCATTTGGCGATACTGCTCTCTTTACCGCCCTCTTTCTTGGCAGCCTGCTTGTAGGTGACCGAATAGAGCGCACCGCATGAGGGGCAAAAGAATTTTTTTCCCTCGGA
>DASXJB010000143.1:0-6738 GCA_036497645.1 Xanthobacteraceae bacterium | reverse complement strand
GGATGCGGAAGCTGCACGCGGCTCGCGTCGCCCGGCGCCGTATTGGCGTCGAGCGTGAAATCCTGTCCGCTGTCGATTTCGGCCGACCCGTCCTTGAACGTGCCGACCCGTAATTTCGGGCCTTGCAGATCGACCAAGATGCCGATCGGCCGGCCATGCTCGCTTTCGATGGCGCGGATAATGGTCACCAATTCCCGCATGCGGTCGGGATTGGTGTGGCTCATATTGATGCGGAACACATCGGCGCCGGCAGCGAACAGCCGATCGATCGTCACGCGATCCGAAGAAGCCGGTCCCAGCGTGGCAACGACCTTGGTACGGCGTTGCCGCCTCATTGCGTCCGCGCTCCCGGCGGCGCCGAGACCCCGGGTGTCGAGCCGGCGCGACCCGGCGGCAACGCAATCGCCGGCGTTTCGATGGCGGGCGAAGCCGCGCCGGGATTACTGCTCACCGGCCCGGGCGGCGCCGGGCTTTGCTTCGGTTGTTCGCTCGATTCCGTCAATTGCACCGTCCAGGCCCGCTGCTCCCCGGTATCGACTTCGAAGAACCCGCTGCGGTCATAGCCGCGCGCCAGGCAGTCGCCGATACCGCGGATCGTGAATTCCTTGTCACGGGTACACATATAGGCCTGACCCATCCATTCGCCGCCGTGATCGTAATCTATGGCGTAGACATAATAATAACGGGCGACGAGATTGCCTTTCAGCATGGTTTCGCAGGTCCGCGCCGGCAGGTTCCACCAGCCCTCAGTGGTCCAGCCATCGGCATCCTTGTAGCCGATGGCGATGCCGACCCGGCTCGACGTGTTGTTGCACAGACGGAAATCGGCCGCCGCCGGTCCGGTGGACGAAATGGTGAGCGGCAGTGCGGCAATTGCGCTCGCGAACAGCGCTCCGCGTAACCTATTTGCGACGATGACTAGGCTCATCCCAAACGCAGATTCGTTTTCAATCGGCGGGCGTGTCAACGACGATGGCGCGAAAGTCGGTGACGTTGGTGAACGTCGGGCCGGGTACGAACAAATCGCCGATGGCGTTGAAAAACCCCGTGGAATCGTTGTCGGCGAGAAACGAGGCGGGATCGAGGCCGAGCCCTTTGGCCCGTATCAGGGTCGTATCGTCGATAAAGGCCCCGGCCGGGTCGTCCGGCAGGCCCCGGCCGCCGTCGGTTCCATCGGTATCGGCGGCGAGGGCGGCAATGCCTTTGGCGCTGGCGAGGTGGATGGCAAGCGCCAGCGCATATTCCTGGTTCGGACCGCCCCGGCCGCCGCCTTTGAGGGTCACGGTCAGCTCGCCCCCCGAGAGGATCGCCACGCGGTGGCCGGCCGCCGCATGGTCGCGGGCCAGCCGGGCGTGTTCGGAGGCGACCTCGCGAGCCTCCCCCTGCAAGCGGTCGCCGAGCACGATACAGTCGTAACCCGCTTCCCGCGCGCGCTGCTGGGCCGCAGCCAGCGCATCGGCCGGCCGAGCGAGGATGCGGTAGGTGCCCGCGGCAAAAATCGCATCCCCCGGCTTCGGCGATTCGTTGCCCGGATCGGCGAGCGCACGCGTGACGGCTTGCGGCAGATCGAGCCGATATTTTTCCACGATTGCCCGCGCATCGCCGAGCGTCGTCGGGTCCGGCACTGTCGGTCCCGAACCGATCACCGCGGGGTCGTCTCCCGGGACATCGGAGATCGCCAGCGTGACGACGCGCGCAGGGTGTGCGCGGCGGGCGAGCCGGCCGCCTTTGATGCGCGAGAGATGCTTACGCACGCAATTGATCTCGCCGATATTGGCGCCGCTGCGCAGAATCGCGCGGGTGGTCGCCTGCTTTTCCGATAGCGTGATACCCGCGGCCGGCGCGATCCAATTGGCCGAGGCGCCACCGGAGAGAAGAACGAGGACGAGATCATCGGCGCTGGCGCCGTCGGCGAGCGCCAGCGCGCGCTCGGTGCCGGCAATGCCCGCCTCGTCGGGGACGGGGTGTCCCGCTTCGATCATGGCGATGCGCTGCGTCGGCCGCCCGTAGCCATGGCGCGTCACGGCAACACCCTCGAGCCGGCCCTCTTCGATGAGCGCGTGATAATGTCGTTCCGCCACTTCGGTGAGCGAGCCCGCGGCCTTGCCGGCAGCAAGCACGATCAAGCGCCCACGCCGCGGCGCGTCCGGCAGATGCGGCGGCAGGCAGCGCGACGGATGCGCGGCGGCGACCGCGATCCGAAACAGGGATTCAAGGAGCTCACGCGATTTGGTCGTCACCGTTGCCTCAATGACCGGCGCCCAACGTCGGCTTTTTAAAATCGTGTCGAACGCAGCGTCGAATGGCGTATGGAAAGATCCGCGCCGCGTCTCTATGTTTGCGCTGTCCATAGGTAGCTCGCGGAGAAGATTATGGCTATCGATCAAAATACCCGCACGGAACTCGAAGCCGCCGTCTACCGGCGCCTGGTCGAGCACTTGCGCGCGCGAACCGATGTGCAGAACATCGATTTGATGAATCTGGCCGGCTTTTGCCGCAACTGCCTCTCCAACTGGATGAAAGATGCCGCCGACGCCAAAGGAATCCCGATGAGCAAGGAGCAGAGCCGCGAGGTCGTCTACGGCATGCCCTACGATGAATGGCGCGCCAAATACCAGAAGGAGGCCTCGGCCGAACAGAAGACCGCGTTCGAAAAAGCAAGTCAAAAGCATTGACGGTCGCAGCGCGGCGCCGTTCGCCTGTGCAGTGCTGTGGATGAGCGCGCTCGTCGCTTGACCGGAAGGCGCGCAGCTTCGAATGCTGGCGGCAGATTGCGAGAACCGCGCCACGGAGTGTCCAATGGCTACTGCTGCCGCCGTCAAAGACGACCAACCCGCCCGCCGTTTCGCCAAGGATCAGCTCAAAGCCTTTGTCGAGCGGGTCGAGCGGCTCGAGGAGGAGAAGAAGGCGATCGCCGACGACATCCGCGATGTCTATGCCGAGGCCAAGGGCAACGGCTTTGATGTCAAGACACTGCGTGTCGTTGTCCGCCTGCGCAAACAGGACGTCAACGAGCGCAAGGAGCAGGAGGCGTTGCTTGAAACCTATCTGCACGCGCTCGGCATGGCCGGCTGACGGATTAGTTGCTGATGAGCGGTTCCGCACGCCAAGATTCACCTCCGCCTACTTCGGGATAACGCAGCCAAAATCATCCTAGCCGCGCGCCTTTGCTCCCGAGCTATGCCACGTCACGGTCAAAACCCGTCACCACCGGACTTGATCCGGTGGTCCATGTTGCAGCGACGCGCCCGAACGCCGGTGGAAGCGCTGTGCGAGCAAAAGCTTCCGCATGGATTGCCGGGTCAAGCCCGGCAATGACGAACGGGAAGAACGAAAAGAGTCGGAGGCGAAACGCCGACAGACGGGTTCGCAAAAGTCGACAAACTGGTCGCGCAGCGGCCGTGTGCGATAGGGCGAGAGCGTAGGAGCAACCGCGCAGCGAATGCCCGCTTGGACACTTGGCGGAACAGGGCTCGAGCTATTGGAAATTCGGACTTAGACCCCGCGACCGCAAATGCTTACTGCAAAATCGCGGTGCGCGTCGTCGGGTAGCTCACGGTCGAGACGAAAACGACCGCGGGTCCGCTGAAATGTTCGTGGTCGAGCCCGGGATTGGGATCGGCCGCGAATGTCATCACCACCGAACTGCGCGGTTTGACCATCAGCGCCGCCAGCGAGCGGAAGTCGCGGGCGCCGAGCGCCAGCGTCGTCAAGAACCGGTGCACGCTGGGCGCCACCAGCACTGCGCGCAGCCAGGGATTTTCTAGCCGCACGCCGGCCTTGATTGCAATCACCGAAGAGGCGCTGGCACTGAGAATGGTCGAGGCGATCTGGCTGGCAACCCGTTTCATCACAATGGTCGTGCCGTTTGGCGCAACCTGCGCGTCGGCATCCGGCTCTTCCGGATGGAGCGCCTGCTCGCTGCGCACCTGCGGTTGGGCGGAGATGGCGGGGGCGTGCAGCATGGCGATCCCCGTTACGGCCGTGCTCGTGGTCGGCGGCGGATGCGCCGGCGGTTGCTCGGCATAAGCGAACGTAACTCCAGGCGCGGCGTCATCACGCAGATCGTGGAATGGCCCGCCGATCGCCGCAGTCGCAGCCTTGGCGTTGCTGGGTTTTGTCGAAGCGTCGCGGACCGGCGGCCGAGCGGACGGCGCGACCGCCATTCCATCGGGCGGGCCCTGCCAATAGCCGCGCACGCGAATGACATCGTTCGGCGTTGCGGCTTTGGTTCGGTCCGCCGGTTCGCTCGCCACGCTGGATGGCGCAGGCGGCAACAGCGCAGCGACCTGGACCAGTTTTGGTTTTGCGGTATCGCCCGCGAGCTTGTCAGCGCCGGCATCAGCGCTCGTCGGTTCCGTCTTCTTTTCGATTGCTGGTGGCGCGCTGGCAATTCTGACCGACACTGCCGGCTTCGCCTGCACCGGGGTCGCTGCGGACGCGACCGTGGCGTTTGCAGCCGGTGCTGCTTCGTCCTCCTCGTCATCACGGGCGAGGCCTAAAAGTTTGGCAAATGGATTGACCGGCGCGCGTCCGTTGCTCGCCAGCGCGGTTTCGACGTTCACGCCAGCGCTGCGCGCCGCGTCAAGTGAGAGCTCCGACGGCATGCCGTCGCGCTTTCTGATCTCGGCGAGCGCCACCGCATAGCCCGGCAGCGGCTTGCCGTCGCTCGGAATGTGGACGGTTCGCCCGTCCGGGAACACGCGCACCAATTCCTCGTGCGACATGCGCGGCCACATGCGCACCCCGCCGGTGTCCATGTGCACGAAAGGCGATCCGGATGTCGGATAAAAGCCGACGCCGCCGCGCTGCAGCCGCAAACCGATCTCGCGCAGATGTTCTAGCGAGACGCCGGAAATGTAGAAGTCGAGCGCGTGGCCGAGCATGTGCTGACTAAAGCGCGCTACGCCGCCGCTGCGCCGCCGCAGCATCGCATTGGTCTGCGGTGCGCGATAGCCGCAGACCACTTGAATCGGCTCTTTGGCGTCGGCCTCGCGCTGCACCTCCCAGACCAGATCGATCAGATGCGGATCCATGCGGGTCTGTTCGCCGCGCCGCCAGTCGCGCAAGAACCAGTTGAGCTTCTCCAGTGCCGCCTCGTCGTAACGGCCGTTGCGCTTGTAGGCGATCGTGATGTCTTCGCCGGTATGCAGGTGATGCATCGTGATGCTGCGCGTGTCGCCTTCCGCGACCGCGTTTTGCAGCGCCTTCGACCCGAGGATGAAAATGAGCAGCGCCAAACCGCACGAATAACCGGGGCGTGCGGCGGACAAACGACGAGTATTCAGTCGCGCGTTGCTAACGTGCACTGACCCATCTCGCATCGGCGCGTTGACCCGCCGCGGCTATCGCCGCGCGGGTAACGCTAACGCATCGTTAATTTGGGAAGGGTTAACGCGAACGAACGACTGTCACCCCACCCCCGAACCGCCAATAGGGCTAAAGGCGCAGTGTGGCAAAAAATGGCCTTTCCCGGCCGCCCTGGGCGGGGCCGCCAGGGGCGTTGCGGGACGTGTGATTAATGCCCGTCGGCCGCGGGTTTCTGGCTTAGCGCTCGACCGTCTGCCCGGAATGGGTGACTTTGCGCGGACGGTCAGCGTTGCGGTGGCGCATCGGCGCGGGCGGTACCGGCGGCGCCGAAGAGTAGCCGCCGCCGAACAACCGCGAGAAGAAGTTGCCGCCGCCGTAATAGGAGCCGCCGCCCGGATAGTAGCCGCCGCTCGGATAGCCGCGTCCGCCGCCCGGATAGCCGCGTCCGCCGCCGAACCAGGACGGTTCGTCGGGGATAGCCATGACCTCACGATGCGAAGCATCGATTTTGTGCTCGACCGGGATATCCGCCACCTTACGGTCCGTGCCCTTGAGGATCGCCAGGAGGGCCCGGTCGCGGCCGTAAATGTCCTCGCGCAGCTCGAGCTTGCCCGCGTCATCAACGAAAGCGGTCTGATAAGTCAGATTGACCGGAATGAAGGCCGGGAACTGGATATCGGTCTCGTTCGGACCGAACATTTTCTTGATGCGGTCCTCGGTATAGCCGTCGCCGGGACGGACCAGCGACAACAGCACCTCGGCATAGTGTGCCGGATCTTGCACGCGCATGCAGCCGTGGCTGAACGCGCGCTTGTCGTAGGCGAACATGTATTTGTCCGGCGTGTCGTGCTGGTAGACGAGGAATTTGTTCGGGAAATTGAAGCGAATCCGGCCAAGCGCATTCTTGTCGCCAGGCGGCTGCCAGATATGGACGCCGTCTGGGCCGTAATCGACCCGCAAACCCATGCGAGCAAGCACCGTCGGATCCTGCGCTAGCGCCGGCAGATATTCGTGATGGACGATCGACGGCGGCACGTTCCATGTCGGATTGACGGTGATGTATTTCATATCCGCCGTCATGATCGGCGTCGGCATTTCCGGCTTGCCGATCACGATCCGCGTCGTCCACATCTGCTTGCCGTTGTGCATCACCCGCAGCGTGAAGTCGGGCAAATTCACGATCACGTAAGTGTCGGGAAGGCGGTGCGGCATCCACCGCCAACGCTCCATATTGGCGATGATAATGTCGGTGACGCGATCAGGCTGCGCTCTGCCGTTGAGCGCGTCGAGGGTCGCGACGCTCAGTGTTCCGGTCGCCGCCAGATCGTGCTCCTGCTGGAATCTCTTCATCGCTTCGGCGAGTGTTTTGTCGTAGGTAGTACCGCCGTTTCCGGTAACGCCAAGCCGCTCGCGCAGTGCCGGCACGCG
>DASXJB010000142.1:0-7999 GCA_036497645.1 Xanthobacteraceae bacterium | reverse complement strand
CTGTTTCAGCGCCAGATCCTCGAACACTGCCTCGACCACATAATCGACGCCGCGAACCGCTTCACCGAGATCGACGCAAGGCCGCACCCGGGCAACCGCACTTTCATCCTCGCCGAGGTCGCGCAGGTTGGCGGCAATGCGCGTTGCCAACGTGTCCAGGTTCTTCATCACCGTGTCGCTGACGGTCACTTCGTGACCGGCAAGGGCGAACACTTGCGCGATGCCGTGCCCCATCAGTCCGGCGCCAATGACCGCGATTTTTGCTTTGCTCATGGTGCAACTCTCGAACTCGGATCACCGCGCTGTAGACCATGGTGCGGCATACAGCTATCCGGCGGTGTAGCCGCCGTCGGCATAAAGAATGTGGCCGGTATAGAAATCCGACGCTTTGGAGGCGAGGAAAAGCAGCGGCCCCGCCAAGTCCGACGGCTCGCCGAGGCGGCCTTTGGGTACGCGCGTGATGAATCCCTTGCGCACTACGGTGGCGTTTTCATTGTCCTCATACATCCAGGCGGTCAGCGGGGAGCGGAAAACGGTCGGCGCGATAGCGTTCACAGTGATTCCTGTTGCCCCCCACTCGCAGCCGAGTGCCTTGGTGATACCGTCAACGGCGGATTTCGACGCGCAGTAAGCGGTGTAGCCAGCGGGATGGCCCAGCAGCCCGCGCGCCGACGACATGAATATTACCTTGCCGCCGCGCCCTTGTGCCAGCATCTGCCTGCCCGCGGCGCGCGCCATCAGCCAGCTTTGGGTGACATTGACGTCAATTACCTCGGCAAATGCATCCGGCGACTGATCGACGATTTTCGCCACTTTGTTGATGCCCGAGGCGAGAACCAGGATGTCGACGCCGCCGAAGCGCTGCACCGCGTCGGCAACGATCTTGTCGCAATGCGCAGCCGAGCTTGGACGCAGGTTGACGCTTTCGACTTTGGCACCGAGCTTTTCGCATGCCACAGCAATCTTCTTGAGTGCATCGGCGCCGCCGGCCGCAATGACAAGATTACAACCGGCGCCGGCGAGTACTTGCGCGGCGAGCGCCCCGAACGCGCCGGTCGCGCCAGTGACGATCGCGGTCTTGCCTTTGATATCGAACAACGACAGCGGATTTTTCAAGAAATCGTCAGACATGATGTTTTCTCTTTTGTAGATCCGTCATTCTGAGGGCGAGCGCAGCGAGCCTCGAAGAATGACGGCCTGAACTGTCTGCCCACATCGCGGAGTTTGTCATCGGACCGGACACTTCGGGCCGGACCCGTTGGCTCGCTCCTCAGGGTGACGGCAGTTTCACTTCGCCGGCGCCACCGCGACCGCGATTGTGCAAATTTCGTTGCTGCGATTGACGATCTCGCGCGTTTCGTTGGGACCGATATAGCAGCTGTCACCCGTCCTCACGACCATCTCCTTGCCACCGGCAATGACCGTGAGCTCGCCGGCCAGCACGTAATAAATCTTCTCGGGCGGCGAGGCATCGGGACCGGCGCCGCCGCCGGGCAGGAAGTGGGAAATTCCGAAGATCAGACTTTGCGAACCGCCCATCTCAGCGCCGAACACGCGCAGCGATTTGTAATCGCGGTGGTTCAGCGCTTCGTAGGGCTTAGCCTCGGAAATCTTCCGCACGATCATGCGAATTTCTCCCCCTTTTCGATCCGGTAAGCGCCTTTCGGATCGACGATGGCCACCAGCCGGATGATACAGCCGTCGCCGCGATCCCAATTCCACGGGAAGAACGCAAAGGTGCAGCGGCGACCGGTGACCTTGTCGAGGTCGCCACCGACATTCTCAATCCCGAGGATGCCGTTCTTGAAGAGTATCCGGTGCACCGGCTCCCATTCGGGGAAATCCTGCTTCCAATCGCGTCCACCCGACCATTCCTTGTATTCCGCCGCCAAATGCGGATGCAGCGGTCCGTTACGCTGCGGCCCGATCGCGGTCGCAAGCGGATGGTCGTTGGCTTGCGTATCGTGGCCAACGACTTTGACCTGTTTTTCGACGAACCATTTGCCGGCTGACGGTACAAAGCCGGGCGCATAACAGAAATAATCCTCGCTATCGTCGTACTTCTTGTGCCAGCCGGTATTGACGATGACGACGTCGCGCGGGCGCACGTACTTGCCCACCGCCTTTTCCAGATCGTCGTAGGTGATCGACTCCCATTTTTTCTTCGGCAGCGAAATGACAATGCCGGAACCGAAAAAATGCGGCAGCGGAACTTCGTCGATGAAAGGCGTGCCTTGAACAACGTGCGCAGGTGCGTCGATATGGGTTGTATTGTGCATCGACGTCGTGATGCGCTGCGACAACACGCCCGATTTCGCCATGTAATGGATGCGCTCGATTTTGACGTCTTCGAAATACGGCCAATTCGGCGATTGATAGCCGAAACGATGCGACAGGTTGTAAAATTCTAGCCCCATCGCGTTGTTTTCGTTCTCTTCGAACGTGACCCCGCGAATTATCTTCGTCACGGAGCTCCTCCACTTTGATTTTGTTTGAGCCACCCAGGAACTGCTGTTTGTACCGAATATCCATTATGAGGTACAGAGAGCGATCGCGCTTGCTTCACACGATGCACCCGAGGAAGACGCATGGTCAAAAAGATCGCGCTTGAGGAGCATTTCCTCTATCCCGATTTCATCGAATACTGGAATCCTACCGTCGGCGATCTTCCGGCGGAACGCCGGGATAAGGCGCTGGCACGGCTGACCGATTTTGGCGAGTTGCGGCTGGCCGCGATGGATGAGGCCGGCATTGCCCGCGCAGTGCTTGGGCTAACGGGTCCTGGCGTGCAGGCGGAGCGCGATACCGCAATCGCAGTTCGCCGCGCGCGCGCGGCCAACGATTTTCTCGCGCGGCAAATTGAGCGCCGATCCGATCGCTATTCCGGATTCGCCCACCTTGCCATGCAGGATCCGCGCGCCGCCGCCGCCGAGATCGAGCGCTGCATGGGTGAGCTGAAATTCTGCGGCGCAATGATCAACGGCCATACCAACGGACAATATCTCGATCACCCTGCGCTCCATCCGTTCTGGGAGCGCGCCGAGGCGCTGGGCGCGCTCATTTACCTACATCCCGTCGATCCGATCAGCCCCGCGCCGGTGCTGGACGGCTACAAGGGATTGCGTCGCGCGACCTGGGAATGGACATTCGAAACCGGATCGCATGCGTTGCGGCTCATTTTCGGCGGGCTATTCGACCGCTTCCCCCGCGCGCGCGTCGGCCTCGGCCATCTCGGCGAGACGCTGCCGTTCCTGCTCTGGCGGTTTGACAGTCGCGCCGGACCGAATTTTTATGCGATCAAGCTCGGCAAGCCACCGTCGCAATATTTCAAGGACAATTTCATCGTCACGACATCCGGCATGTGTTCGGCTGAACCGCTCAACTGCACCATCGCCACGCTCGGCCACGAGCGCGTGATGTTTGCCGCCGATTATCCATTCGAGTCGGCGCAGGAGGCGGGTGCGTTCATGGACGAGGTCGCGATCGCGGAGCCGGTGCGCAGGGCAATTGCCGCGGACAACGCGGCGAAATATCTGCGACTGGCGCAATCGGTCGCCGCCTGAAGCGCGAACAGAGCGTCTCGCGTTTGCGCGACGGATAAGCATCCATGGCGGTCCAAGTTCTCGTCGTCGACATTCACGCCGAACTCTATCGCGATCGACTTCAGGCGGAGTTTCCCGCCCTCGACTTCGTGCTCTTTCACAAATCAGCGGAAGTGCCGCACGACCTGTTCGATATCGACGTAATGATCATGTTTGGCATCGAGATCCGCGATCAGATGCTGCGTGATGCGCCGCGGCTGAAATGGATCCAGTCGTTGGCGACGGGGGTGGATCACTTCTTGCGCTGTCCGTCGTTGCGGCCGGATGTTCTCATCACGAGTGGCCGCGGCATTCACGGCATGCCGATGCGCGAGCACGTTCTCTACCTGATGCTGGCGATCACTCACGACGCCAAACGTCAAGTGGAAGATCATCGGCAGCACGTCTGGCAGCGCCGGCTGTGGACGACGCTCTACGGCAAGACCGCAGTGATCGCCGGTACCGGTATCGTCGGTGCCGCGATCGGGGAAATGCTGCAGACGCTTGGCATGCGTGTGATCGGCGTCAGCCGCACGCCGCGCCAAGTGCGCGGCTTCGACGAGATCTTGCCAAGCGCACGCCTGCGCGAGGCGGCAAACAAGGCCGACTATCTGGTCAATGTCCTTCCCGCGGCGCCGGAAAATTCCGCGCTGTTCGACGCCGCACTGTTCGACGCGATGAAGCCGAGCGCCTACTACATCAGCGCCGGCCGCGGTCAAACCGTCGATGAGGCGGCGCTCATTACTGCATTGCGCGAGCGGCATATCGCCGGCGCCGCCTTTGATGTTTTTGTGACCGAGCCGCTGCCGCCAGAAAGCCCGTTCTGGACGCTGCCGAACGTGTTCATTACACCCCATGTCGGCGGTTATGTCGTCGAATACGAGGACTTCCTCATGCCGCTCATCATCGACAATGTGCGGCTGTTCCTGGCGGGACGACTAGACGAAATGGCCAATATCGTCACGCGTTAGTGTCGCCCTTGGACTGTGCAAGGCACCGGATTTATTGCAAAATTGCCCACAATGTGTTGCCGGACATACCTACAAGGCAACTGGCGCGCAGGTGGAGCAAGGAGGACGTCGTGGCGCTCGCAAGGATGACACTGCCGCTGATCCTGTTCGGCGTGGCGCAGCTCCTCAGGCGCGCCTCACAGCGGCATCCGCATTTCAACCGGCGCGTCCAAGAGCACAATTTCGTCGCTCAGATCATGACGCGCGACGAGGGCATTGGGCGGTGGTTCAGGTTCAAAGACGGCATCATCACCTCGCGCGCTGGACTGCACCGAAAACCTGACATCAAGCTCCTGTTCAAGAACGCCAAAACCGGCACTTCGCTTTTGATGCCGCCGATTAACTGGCTCGACCAGATCAACGCCCAGAAAGATTTTGTTCTCACGATCGAGGGGCCGGAGCATCTCGCGAACTGGTTCGCGCAGACGCTGATGATGAGCCAATCCGCCGGCCTCAAATACGGCACCAAGCTTCGCGGCGGCATCATCCGCTACTGCAACATGACGAATGGCGGGCCGGTCTTTGTTTACGTCAAGGACGGCAAGATCTTGCGGATGACGCCCATCGATCTCACCGACAGAGACGGCGCCTCTTGGACGATCGAGGCGCGAGGACAAAAGCTGGCCCCGCCGCGCAAGACGACGCTGGCGCCGCACGGACAGAACGCCAAGTCGATCGTCTATTCACCGGATCGCCTGCTTTATCCATTAAAGCGCGTCGACTTCGATCCTAACGGCGAACGCAATCCGCAGAACCGCGGCAAATCGGAATATGTACGGATTTCATGGGCGGAGGCGGTCAAGCTCGTCACCGACGAGATCAAACGCCAAAAGCGCGAATACGGTCCGGGCGCGATCGCTTTCTCCCACGGCTCGCATCACACCTGGGGAAATGTCGGCTACTACCTCTCGGCGCTGTTCCGGTTCGCCAATGCTGTCGGCATGACGCGCATCCACCACAATCCGGACTCCTGGGAAGGCTGGTACTGGGGCGCCGTCCATCACTGGGGTTACACGCTGCGCGTCGGCCAATCGGAGACCTACGGCACGGTCGAGGACTGCCTGCAGAACTGCGACATGATCGTGTTCTGGGCGGCTGACCCGGAATCCACCTCAGGATCATACGGCGCGCAGGAAGGCACGACGCGGCGGCAGTGGCTCAAGGATGCCAAGCTCGGCATCAAAGTCGTTCACGTCGATCCGTATTACAACGCCAGCGCTCAATTCCTTCCCGGCAAATGGTTCGCGCCGAAGCCGACGACATCGGTCGCGATGGCGATGGCGATCGCCCATGTGTGGATCAAAGAAGGCCTTTACGACAAAGAGTATGTCGAGACGCACACGGTCGGTTTCGACAAGTGGAAAGCTTATCTGCTCGGCGAAGAGGACGGCGTCCCGAAAACGCCGGACTGGCAGGAAAAGGAAACCGGTGTTCCGGCCAAAGATGTCCGCGCGCTCGCTCGGGAATGGGGCAGGAAGCGCGTCTACCTTGCGCCGGGCGGCTGGGGCAATGGTCACGGCGGCGCTTGCCGAAATCAAACCGGGATTCAATGGGCGCGTGTCATGGTTTGCCTGGTCGCCATGCAGGGCCTCGGCAAACCGGGCGTGAACATGGGCAATCTGCAGTGGGGCTGCCCGCTCGATTTCAATTTCTATTTTCCCGGTTATGCCGACGGTGGAATGTCGGGAGACCTGGAAAACACGGCGATGCCGGTCGAGCTCTACCAGCGCATGCCGCAGCTGCCGACGATGAATTCCAACGGCCAGCGCATCCCCCGCATTTTCGTCCCTGAAGCGATCATCGACGGCCGGGCCGAGGGCTATCCCTGGATTGGAAAATCGATCGAGCATCAATTCGCACGCTTTGCCTATCCGGCTCCCGGCCACGCGCCGGTGCGTATGCTCTACAAATACGGCGGCTCGATTCTTTCGACGATGAACAACACCAATCGCTGGGTGCGGATGTATCAGTCGCCGAACCTGGAATTCGTCGTCAATCAGTCGATTTGGTTCGAGGGCGAAGCAAAATTTGCCGATGTCATCCTGCCTGCCTGCACCAATTTCGAGCGCACCGACATCAGCGAATGGGCGGGCCTCGGCGGCTACGGGCACCATGGCCAGCAACAGCTCAATCACCGGGTCATCGTTTTCCAGTCGCCGGCGATCGAGCCACTGGGCGAATCAAAATCCGATTTCTGGATCTTCAATGAACTATGCAAACCGCTCGGGCTTGCCAATTATTTTTCGGAAGGCGTCAACGAGATCGATTGGGTAAAGCGGATCTTCCTCGCTTCCGACTTGCCGAAATATATGTCCTGGAAGAAGTTCTTAAAGCGCGGCTATTTCGTCGTGCCCGCGGAAAAGGAGAAGCTGCGCGCGCCGGTATCGTTCCGCTGGTTCTACGAAAACCGCAAGAAGGACGTGCCCGAAGCGCAGCCGCTGCCGTCCGACTATACCGAAGAATTCCTTCGCGGCCTGCAGACCCAATCCGGCAAGCTCGAATTCGAATGCAATTCGCTCAAGCGCTTCAACGATCCGGAGCGGCCGCCGATCGTTAAATACGAGCCGTCCTGGGAAGGCGCGCATTCGGGCGAACTGTTCGTGCGTTATCCGTTGCAGCTGCTCACCCCGCATTCGAAATTTTCATTCCATACCCAGGGTGACGGCAAGGACTCGTTCCTGCTCAACATCGAGGATCATCGGGTCAACATCGATGGCTATTACTACTGGATCGTGCGCATGAACGCCGAGGACGCGAAGGCGCGCGGCATCGGCAAGCACGATCTGGTCAAGGTCTTCAACGATCGCGGCGCGGTGATCTGCGCGGCTTTACCGACGCAGCGGCTGCCGCGTGGCGTCGCGCATGGCTACGAGTCCTCGGCGGTCTACGATCCCATGGGCGAGCCGGGTAAGTCGGTCGATCGTGGCGGCTGTCTCAATCTTCTCACGCCCGAGCGCACGCAGACCAAGAGCACCCACTCGCTGGCCGGCGCCAATTCGCTAGTCGAGATCGAACTGTGGGACCGGCGCGCCGAACACATGTCCGCGGCCTTTGCCGCCCTAGAACAGGACAAGGAAATCAAACGCACGCTCAAAGAGGCGCACTTGGTGCCGGCGAAATGACGGCGTGCGCCCTGGGTGACAATGAGCGCAAAAGAGTCCAGCGATGAAAAAATGGAACATGGTCATCGACGTCGCCGAGTGCACCAATTGCAATTTGTGCACGCTTGCCGCTATGGACGAATATGTCGGCAACGAATGGCCCGGTTATTCGGCGCCGATGCCGAAGCACGGTCACAAGTGGATAAACATCCTGCAAAAGGAACGCGGGCAGACGCCGATGATCGACGTCGCCTACGTGCCGACCATGTGCAATCACTGCGACGACCCGCCATGCATGAAGGCGGCG
>DASXJB010000141.1:0-2767 GCA_036497645.1 Xanthobacteraceae bacterium | reverse complement strand
CTGCCCGTGATCCTGCTGTCAGCCCGGGCTGGGGAGGAATCGCGGATCGAGGGACTGCAAACGGGAGCCGATGACTACCTGATCAAGCCGTTCACTTCTCGCGAAATGCTGGCGCGCGTTGCCGCCAATCTGAATACGGCGGGCATTCGCCAGAGTGCCGCGAAAGCGGCGGAGGCAAGCGAGGCTCGGTTGGCGGCCGTGCTGCGGCAGCTTCCGGTCGGCGTTGGCATGATGGACCCGAGCGGCCGAATGATTATCAGTAACCCCGCGATGCAGCGATACGCGCGCGAGGTCATTCCGTCGCGCGATCCAAAGCGCATCCAGCGGTGGCGGGCCTTGGCGCCGGACGGGTCGCTGCTGGACCCAAGCCAGTGGCCAAGTGCCCGGGCGCTACGTGGCGAGACCGTCGTGCCGGGCATCGAGATGCTATTCGTCGACGATGACGGGCGCGAGACCTGGACCCTGGTTTCGACCACGCCGATGCGGGATGCTGCCGGCGCGGTCGTCGGCGCCATCGCCGTGGTGCAGGATATTGATGAGCGCAAGAAGGCCGAAGAGACGCAACGGCTCCTGGTGGGTGAACTTAATCACCGCGTCAAAAATACGCTCGCGAACGTGCAGGCGATTGCACAACAGATGCTGCGGCGCACGAAGGATCCGGCCGAATTCGTCGCCAGCTTCTCCGGGCGCATTCGGTCGCTCTCGCGCGTCCACACCATGCTGAGCAGCGCGACGTGGCAGGGTGTCGATCTGCGCGACCTCATTCGCGACCAACTGCTGGCCGGCGCTGTCGATGAAACAAGGATTACTGCCTGGGGTCCGCGGGTCCATCTAGAGGCACAATTGGCGCTGCGTGCGGCGCTCATGCTCCACGAGCTTGGCACCAACGCGATCAAATATGGCGCGCTGTCGACCGCGACGGGCGTTGTGACGATCAGTTGGTCCGTGGCGGGTGCAGAGCTTCGTCTGCGCTGGGAGGAGCGCGGCGGTCCCGTCGTGCATGCGCCGGCGAAGCGCGGCTTTGGCAGAACATTGATCGAGCAAAGCGCGAAGGGAGAAGGTGGCGACGCGCTGATGTCGATCGAGGCCGAGGGTGTGGTCTGGAACATAGCCTTGCCGCTCGGCGAACATCAGCCGATGAAGTCTCCGGCAACCGGATGCGTCAGCGGCGCGGCGCAGGATGTCGTGTTCACCGTCGAGAAAGACACACCCAAACTGGCAGGAAAGCGTCTTTTGGTGGTGGAGGATGAGCCGCTGGTTGCGCTTGATATCGTAGCCGCGCTTGAAGCCGCGGGTGCTGACGTGGTGGGACCTGCGGGGACGGCCAAAGAAGCGCTGAACATCATCGACAACATGTCGCTTGATGCAGCGCTGCTGGATGCCAACTTGCGCGGGCATCCGGTCGACGAAATCGCAGCCGCACTGGTGGCCGGTAACATCCCCTTCCTGTTTGTGACCGGCTACGGGCAAGGAAGCTTGCCGAAGGCTTTCGCCAAGACCGCTATGCTCTCCAAGCCCTTCAGCCATGAGCAATTGATCGCGACAGTGGCCTCACTCGTGGAAGCACCCGCTACTGTGCACCGTTTGAGGAAGTAACGACAGCACATGCCCGTCTGCGCATGTCGCGTATTGGCACGAAACGCTCATGGGCATTGGGGTGCTGTCCGTGTTCAACCCCCTGTGTCTTATTTAGAATTGTTAATTTCCCAATTTCCGATTGTGGGAAGCCATAGTTACAGCGTACTTCATCATTGCTTTAGAAACAGAAATGGCGCGGAACCCCGCGCCATTTCCAAATAAATTCTATCGCTCGATTCTTATTGTGGCGAAGGAATCCGAACTTGCGAAGAAGCAATACGAACGACCGTTTGGCCCCGCTTTGCAGGCTTGCCGCTTGCGTTGTCAGCACGGCGGTCCATCGGCAGCACGATCACTTTGGTGCCGACGCTGACGCGCGAGTAGAGATCGGTGACGTCCTGGTTGGTGAGGCGGATGCAACCGGAGGAGACGTGGGTGCCGATGGTCTGCGGCGCATTGGTGCCGTGGATGCGATAGATCGTGCCGCCGAGATAGAGCGCACGCGCGCCGAGCGGATTGCCGGGGCCGCCGGCCATTTGTCGCGGCAAATAAGGCTGGCGATGGATCATTTCCGGTGGCGGCACCCAATCCGGCCACTCGGCCTTCCTGGTGATCGACTGGGTGCCCGACCAAGTGAAGCCGTCACGGCCGACGCCAATGCCGTAGCGGATGGCCTGGCCGTTACCGAGTACGTAGTAGAGGTATGTGTTGGGCGTATCGATGATGATCGTGCCGGGCGCCTCGTGCGTCGAATAGCTGACGATCTGGCGCTTGAACCGCGCCGGTAATTCGGCCGTGGCGCTCTGGTCTTCCGACGGCGGGGATTGCACGCTCGGCGCTGGCTCGCCCGGCAGGCTGATGAAAGGAAATAGTTGCACGGGCGCAGCCGACGCTGGGCCTGAAAACATGGCAACGCCGAGCGCCAACGCGCCGAAAACGCCGGCACCGCAGGAATGCGGCCTGAAAGCTCCGATACTCAACATGGATCGCCCCTGTTTGATGGCTCCCCGCGCCCTTTGGGGCGTCGTTAAGAAACATCGTTAGCGGGGAAAAGTTTCGGGACGTTTGCGCCGGCGATCCAAAATGGTTTCGTCACTTTCATGAATTGTTTCATTCCGGTGTCACGAGGGGTCGAAAAAGCGCGCCAGTGGAGTGGATTTGACGCTCGCTACCCACCAGGCACGCGAAA
>DASXJB010000140.1:0-8570 GCA_036497645.1 Xanthobacteraceae bacterium | reverse complement strand
CGAACTTCGAATCCGGCTATTCCCCCGACGAGATCGCCAATGCGCGCAAATTCGTCGCCAATCCGGATTGGAACGCGATGCTGCGCGACGTGCAGGCCGCGATTGACGAACTGAAAAAGAACGGTCCGGTCGGCATCATGGGTTTCTGCATGGGCGGCACCATCTCGTTCCTGGCCGCGTGCCGGCTGAACGGACTCTCGGCCGCGGTCTGCTATTACGGCGGCCAGATCGCCAAGAATGCGGACGAGAAGCCGAAAATACCGACGCAGATGCATTTCGGCGAGCAGGATGCCTCAATCCCGATGAGCGACGTCGACATGATCAAAAAGAAGCGCGGCGGCGATTGCGAAATCTACGTCTACCCGAACGCGCAACACGGCTTTCATTGCGACGAGCGCGGCAGCTACAACGCCGAAGCCGCCAAGCTCGCCTGGCAGCGGGCGATGGCGTTTCTGGCCAAGCACGTGAAGTGATCAGGAATCAGGTAACAGGAAATCAGGGATCACGTTATTACAGCTGATCCCCGATGACGGCTTTCTGATACTGGTTACGCCGCCACTCCCGTCCCGATCTGGCAACTCACGCCGGTGCCGCCGAGGCCGCAATAGCCGTGCGGATTCTTGGCGAGATATTGCTGGTGGTAATCCTCGGCGAAATAGAACGGCGGCGCGTCGAGGATTTCGGTCGTGATCGGGCCCATGCGCTCGGCCGCCAGCGCCTTGCCGTAAGCGGCCTTGGACGCTTCGGCGGCGGCGCGCTGCTCCGGCGAGAACACATAGATGCCGGAACGATATTGCGTGCCGATATCGTTGCCCTGACGCAGGCCCTGGGTCGGGTCGTGGCTCTCCCAAAAGGTCTTGAGCAGACGGTCGTAGGAAATTTTCTTTGGGTCATAGACCACGAGCACCACTTCGTTGTGCCCGGTGCGGCCGGAGCACACTTCTTCGTAGGTCGGGTTGGGGGTGACCCCGCCGGCATAGCCGACCGCGGTCACATAGACGCCATCGCCAAGTTCCCAGAATTTGCGTTCGGCGCCCCAGAAGCAGCCGAGCCCGAACATCGCCATGGCGAGCCCGGCAGGGTAGGCGCCTTTGAGCGGCCGGCCATTGACGAAATGCGTCTGGGCAGTGGGGATCGGCGTCGCGCGCCCCGGCAACGCGTCCTCGGGCGCGGGCATTTCCAGTTTCTTGCGGAATGAAAACATGGCGGTGGCTCCAGCTTGGCCGGGTATCAGATATCAGGTGTCGGGCATCAGGTATCAAGCCGTTGACCACTCATGTCTTCATTTCGTGCAGATCCCTGATCACTGATTGCTGACCCCTGAATCCCGCTTCCGCTTGCCGCATTTGCCGCTTATTGTGCCGCGCGCCGGGGATTCGGGCGCATGATCCCGAAAAGTGGCTGCTGGTTTTCGGATAAGATCATGCGCAAATAGATCGTCTTTGGAGGCCACTAAATGGTTCGCGTATCTGCTTTCGTTTTGCTCTGCACCCTCGCGGCATTGACCGGCTTTGCGGTGGCGCCGGCAAGCGCGCAACAGCCGGCTGCGCCCACCGCGGCGCCGCCGCAGCCGCCTTACGGCCCGCCGATCACGCTCGACCAGGCCAAGCGGGTGATGGCCGCGGCGGAGCTGGAAGCGGCAAAAAATTCCTGGATCGTCGCCATCACCATTCTCGATAGCGGGGGCAACATGGTGATGTTCCACAAGGCCGACAACGCGCAGCTCTCGGCGATCACCACCTCGGCCGGCAAGGCGCACACCGCGCTCGAATTCAAGCTGCCGAGCAAGGCACTCGACGACGCCATTGCCGCCGGCGGCGCCGGGATGCGGCTTCTGGCGCTCAAAGATATCACCCCGCTGCAGGGCGGGCTCCTCATCCTGGTCGACGGCAAGATCGCCGGCGCGATCGGCGTCTCCGGCGCGCTCTCGGTGCAGGACGATCAGATCGCCAAGGCCGGCACGGATGTCTTGGCGAAGGGGATGTAGCCGAGCTGCTTTTGATGGCCGCGCTCGTTCGGCCATCGAATACTTTCGTCGCTGATATTTTTGAATCGCGTTACAGCCGCCGCGGTTTCCAGGCAGCGGTGCTCGCCGAGCGAGCTAGTGCTTCTTGCCATACTCGGATTGGTACGTGCCGGGTTTGGCCTGACTGTGCATCCCGGCGAACGGCGAGGGAGCTTCGGCGCCTTTCTTCTTGTTCTTGTCCTGCTTCGGCTTCTTCTTTTCCCTGTTGCTTCGCTGCTTACCTTTCGCCATGGCGACCTCCAGATTCTCGATGGGTGATTCGTCAGTGAACGGCGCAACCTACCTCATCCGCCCCCACAGCGATATCAGCCTACCCGCAGCAGCGATCACTGCCTTCTCGGCTTCCAGCCGCCGCGCATGCCGGGACGGCCCAGCGTGGAGCGCGGGCCGTCATTTCGCTTCCCTGTCGCGCCTGCGGCGCTCCCCGCCTCTTGCTTCGCCGGCACTGATTCAACGCCCGGCCCCATTTCATCGAGGGTCGGCTTGCGCGGGCTGCGTTCACCGGCGCCTGCCCGGCGCGGCGCGACTTCGTGATGGAGCGCGATGCCCATTTCGTCGAGCGTGGGCTTGTGGATTCGGGATCTACCTCGTCCCGAGCTCGGTCCCCCCACCCGGCCGCGCTGCGCGCGGCCACCCTCCCCACCTTGGGGGGAGGGTAAAATTTTCGACGTCGGATCGTCGATCACCGCAAGCTCAGTGATGCGCAGCCGCTTGATCTCATCGCGCAACCGCGCCGCTTCCTCGAAATCGAGATCGGCGGCGGCGGCGCGCATGCGGGTTTCGAGATCGCTGATCACCGCCTCGAAATTGTGGCCGATGGTGGCCGCTTCCTCAAATTCGCCTGCGCCGCTGCCGGTCGCGATCAGCACGTGGTCGCGCTCATAGACGCTGTCGAGAATGTCGGCGATGCCCTTGCGCACGCTCTCCGGCGTGATGCCGTTCGCCGTATTGTATTCCTTCTGCTTCTCGCGGCGGCGCTCGGTCTCGGCGATGGCGCGCTCCATCGAGCCGGTGACGCTGTCGGCATAGAGGATGACGCGGCCGTCGATATTGCGCGCGGCGCGGCCGATGGTCTGAATGAGGCTGGTTTCGCTGCGTAGAAAGCCTTCCTTGTCGGCGTCGAGAATGGCGACCAGCGCGCATTCCGGAATGTCGAGGCCCTCGCGCAACAGATTGATGCCGACCAGCGCATCGAAAGCGCCGAGCCGCAGGTCGCGGATGATTTCGATGCGCTCGATGGTGTCGATGTCGGAATGCATGTAGCGGACGCGGATGCCCTGCTCGTGCAGATATTCGGTCAGGTCTTCGGCCATGCGCTTGGTGAGCACGGTGACCAATGCGCGATAGCCGCTTTGCGCCACCGCGCGGACCTCGCCGACAAGATCGTCGACTTGGGTGCGCGCCGGCCGCACGTCGACCGGCGGATCGATCAGCCCGGTCGGCCGAATCACCTGCTCGGTAAACACACCGCCGGATTCGTTGAGCTCCCACGGGCCGGGCGTCGCGGAGACGCATAGCGTTTGCGGCCGCATCGCGTCCCACTCCTCGAAGCGCAGCGGCCGGTTGTCCATGCAGGAGGGCAGGCGAAAACCGTACTCGGCGAGCGTCGCCTTGCGGCGGAAGTCGCCGCGATACATGCCGCCGAGCTGCGGAATGGTGACGTGGCTTTCGTCGACAAACACGAGCGCATTGTCGGGCACGTATTCGAACAAAGTCGGCGGCGGTTCGCCGGGTTTGCGGCCGGTGAGGTAACGCGAATAGTTCTCGATCCCGGCGCAGCTGCCGGTCGCTTCCATCATTTCCAGATCGTACAGCGTGCGCTGTTCGAGCCGCTGCGCTTCGAGAAGCCGGCCGGCGGCGTTGAGCTGTTCGAGCCGCTGCCGCAGTTCAAGCTTGATACCGGAAATCGCCTGCAACAACGTCGGCCGCGGCGTCACATAGTGCGAATTAGCATAGATTTTGACGAATTCGAGCTCGTCGGTTTTCTGCCCGGTGAGCGGATCGAATTCGTGGATTGCCTCGATCTCGTCGCCGAACAGCGACACCCGCCAGGCGCGGTCCTCATAGTGGGCCGGAAAAATTTCGATGACGTCGCCGCGCACGCGAAACGAGCCGCGATAAAAGTCGCCGGCCGAGCGCTTGTATTGCAGAGCGACGAGATCGGCGAGGAGTTGCCGCTGATTGAGCCGCTCGCCGCGGCGGATGGTGAAGGTCATGGCCGAATAGGTTTCGACCGAGCCGATACCGTAGATGCAGGAGACGGAAGCGACGATGATCACATCGTCGCGTTCGAGCAGCGCCCGCGTTGCGGCGTGACGCATTCGGTCGATCTGTTCGTTGATCGAGGAATCTTTCTCGATATAGGTGTCGGTGCGCGGAATATAGGCTTCGGGCTGATAGTAGTCGTAGTAGCTCACGAAATATTCGACGGCGTTGTCCGGAAAGAAGCTCTTGAACTCGCCGTAGAGCTGCGCCGCGAGCGTCTTGTTCGGTGCAAGAATCAGGGCCGGCCGCTGCGTCTCTTCGACCACCTTGGCCATGGTGAAAGTCTTGCCCGAGCCGGTGACGCCGAGCAGCACCTGGCTACGGTCGTTGCGGCGCACGCCTTCGACCAATTCCCCGATCGCCTGCGGCTGATCGCCTTGGGGATCGAAGTCGGATTTGATGGCGAGCCGAAAGCCGCCCTCGGATTTGTCCGGCCGCGGCGGCCGATGCGGCGTCCACAGGTGCTCGCGAAATTCCGGTCGGCCTTCGCGCAGCAGGCGCTCCAGCGATTGCTGACTCGCCGCGCTGCCGAATGCGCTTACCCCTCCTAGCTCCCCCTGCGAGCGCGCAAAGCGCGGTCGGGAGGCTGTCTCTTCGCCATATTTGATCGCGCCACCCCGCTCGTCTTCGTTTGGCGACCGTTCGTCGTCTCCCTCAATCCCGAGCGCGCGGGCGAGATCGGGATCGAGTTCGCCGGGCGAGACCGGCGTGCGGCCGACATAGCCTTGTTGCGGCGGCTCGGCGAAGCCGCGCGCCACCGAAGCGCGGGCGCGGTGCGCTTGCGCAAAGTCAGCGCGGCGATCCCAGGAATTATCGGGCGGCAGCGCGAGCTTGGACGCTTGCTGCTCCCCTCCCCCTTGCGGAGAGGGGATGGGGGTGGGGGTGGGGGTGGAAGGGCGATGCGCGTGCGATCCGGTTTGACGCGTGGCCTCGCGAACCCCCTCCCTACCTTCCCCCGACAAGCTTGCTCTCGGGCGCGCGTGAGCGCGGCCCGGGTGGGGGGAGGGAGCATTTTTGATTCCCGTCTGCGCGCCGATACCGGCGCGGCCCTGGCCGATGCCGGGATTGAGCAGGTCGGCTAATGACGGGTCGAGCACCGGCGTATCCGGACGCGCCGCCTTGGCGCGCGTCGGCTTCGCTGGGTCTTTCTTCGAATGCTTTGCCGGATCGCGCCGGCGCGGCGCCGGCGGCCGATTGGGGCCTTTCACCATCGTCACAATATGGGTCGAGTCTGGGAGCCAGGAAAGTACACTCGTCATTCCGGATTGCCGCAAAGCGGCAAGTCCGGAATCCATAATCGCCAAGCTGTGAGTATGGATTCCGGGCTCCTCGCTTTCGCTCGGCCCCGGAATGACAAAATCACTCCAGCCTAATTCCGGCGCGCTTGATGACCTCGCCCCATTTCTGCGAACCGGCGGCAATCAGCGCCGCAAACTCTTCGGGCGTTCCGCCGGCGGGCTCATCGCCGATAGTCGCATAGAATTGACGCATAGCCGGCGAGCCGAGCGCGCGATTGATCGCGGCATTGAGCTGATCGACGATTGGCCGCGGCATGCCCGCGGGCCCGATCACACCCGCCCAGGTCGGCGCGGAATAGCCTGGAACGCCGGCCTCGGCCACGGTCGGCAGATCGGGGAACGCCGTCGCGCGGTGATCGCCGCTGACCGCAAGCGCACGCACTGCGCCGGAACGCGCGAATGGCGCGATCGAATTGAGGCTTTCGAACATCAGCTGCACGCGCCCGGCCATCAGGTCGTTGATCGCCGGCGCGCCGCCTTTATAGGGGACATGGACGATCTCGGTTCCGGTCATGAATTTGAACAGCTCGCCGCCGACATGGCCAGGCGATCCGTTGCTTGAAGAGGCATTGAGGAGCTTGCCGGGATTTTGTTTGGCGTAGGCGATCAGTTCCGGCACGGAATGGAATGAGGTCGCTGGCGACACCGCGAGCAGAAGCTGACCGCGCGCCACCAGCGCGATCGGCTGGAAGTCGCGTTGAATGTCATAAGGCAGCGGCACGACCAGATGTCTGGTGATGGCGAGCGCGCCAATCGGACCCATGCACAGGATATAGCCGTCCGGCGGCGATTTCGCGGTGAGATCGAGGCCGAGCGTGAGCGCGCCGCCCGGCCGGTCGTCGACCGCGACCTGCTGATGCAGCTCGTCGGACAATGCCGACGCAAGCACGCGCGTGAGCGTATCGGTTGCGCTACCGGCGGCCTGCGGCACGATCATGCGGATCGGGTGGTCGGGATATTCGGCCGCGGCCTGCCTTGTGAACGCACAAGCAATGAAGAGCAGAAGCAATTGAACGCGGCGCATCGTGCTCGCTCCCGGTTACGGGACGCCATTCCAATTGAATCGACATGGCCGGGACAGCCATGACACGCTAATGTCCTGGACAAAGGGAGAAATGTCCATGGCCGTACTGGATTTCGCGTCGCTGTTCGCGCCCGGCCTGCCGCCGCCGGCCGTCAAATGGACCGGCTTCGCCAAATACAATTTCATCGGCGGCCACAACGATGCCGACCAGCTGCCGCTCGAGGCGCTGATCAAAGCCGCGAACGACGTGCTCACGCGCGAGGGCCGCACGCTGGCGACTTACGGCCTTTCCAGTGGTCCGCTCGGCTATCGTCGCTTGCGCGAATTTCTAGCGCACAAACTCGAACGTACCGCCGGCATTCGCTGCGACGCCGACGAAATCCTCATCACCTCCGGCTCGCTGCAGGCGCTCGATCTGGTGAACGGAATCCTGCTCGCGCGCGGCGACACCGTGATCATCGAGCAGGCGACCTATCAAGGCGCGCTGACGCGACTGCAGCGTCTTGGCGTTGCAGCCGTCGGCATTCCACTGGATAGCGAGGGCATGCGTGTGGACGCGCTCGCCGCCGCGCTCGATGATCTCAAACGCCGCAGCGTGCGGCCGAAATACATCTACACGGTGCCGACCGTGCAAAATCCGACTGGAACGATCTTGAGCGAACCGCGTCGCCGCGAAATGCTCCGTCTCGCCGCGCAATACGGCGTGCCGATCTTCGAAGATGATTGCTATTCGGATCTGATCTGGGACGGCAAGCGGCCGGCCGCGCTCTATGCCATGAGTCAGCACGGCGGCGTCATCCATATCGGCTCGTTCTCCAAATCGGTCGCGCCGGCTTTGCGCGTCGGCTACATCGTCGCGCCATGGCCGCTCTTGGCGCGCATGCTCGCGCTCAAGACCGACGCCGGCTCCGGGGCGCTGGAGCAGATGGTGCTTGGCGAGTTTTGCCCTGAGCATTTCGACGCCCATGTGCCGGCGCTCACTCGCGTGCTGCGGGCGAAGCTCGAAACTCTGATGGAGGCGCTCAACGAGCAGTTCGGCACCGCGGCCGAATTCGAGAATCCCAAAGGCGGCATTTTTCTCTGGGTCAAATTGCCGGATCAGGTCGACACGCAAAAACTGTTCGCGCCGGCGCTGGCTGCCGGCGTCGCCATCAATCCGGGCGCCGAATGGTCGACCGACAAGAATCACGGCAGAAGCCGCACGCGGCTGTGTTTCGCCAACCCGTCGCATGAAGCAATCCGCGCCGGCGTCGCGGCGCTCGCCGAGGTGTGCCGGCGCGAATTCGGCGTCCCGGCGCGGATTGCCAATGTGGAACGAGCGAGGGCGTAGACTTCTTAGTACTGTCAGGGTCGGCTGCTATTGAGCAGTGGTGGGCGGCCGAGGGCTGATCGGGGCGACGCCAACTACGAATACACAAACAATGGAGGCCTTCAATGATCCTAGGTATGTCGATCGGAGCGTTCACAATTTTACATGTCGTTATCACTTTGGTCGCGATCGGAAGTGGGCTGATTGTTGTGGGCGGGATGTTCGCTTCGAATAGGTTGCCAGTCACAACCGTACTGTTTCTTTTCACCACCGCACTCACCAGCGTGACCGGGTTTCTTTTTCCCATACACGGGTTCACTCCGGCTTTGGGCGTCGGGCTTTTGGCTTGCGTGGTCCTGGCGGTCGCGCTGTTTGCTTTATACAAAGAGCACTTGGTAGGCGCATGGCGCTGGATTTACGTGATCACCGCCATCGCGTCTCTCTATTTTAATATCTTTGTTCTAGTCGTGCAGAGCTTCGTGAAGGTTTCAGCTCTCAATGCGTTGGCTCCGACGCAATCCGAGCCGCCATTCGCGACCACACAAGCCGTTGTGTTGGCGGTTTTCATTCTGATTGCACTGATTGCCGTGTTTAAATTCCGGCCTGGTACTGTTGTTAGGGTGTAGCGGCTTGCAATTCCGGTTTTTG
>DASXJB010000139.1:0-2256 GCA_036497645.1 Xanthobacteraceae bacterium | reverse complement strand
GGCGTCGTATTCGACGCTGTTTAGGACCGGATTCGACGCTGTTTCTTGCTCAAATTCGACGCTGTTTGGGGTGGTAGAAAGAGCGTCGATTTCAACGTTGTTTAGAGCCGACTTGAAGATGATTGTGTAGACGCTCGCGTGTCCCTTGCCAGCGCCGCGTCGCACCCGTAGGAGTCCATGCTCCTCGAGTCGGCGAATTGCAGTTTGAACGTTGCGCCGATCGATCCGCGCTTTGACGGCGATCTCCTCGATGCTGATCGTCACGGTATCGTTGCCGCGGTCGCGTGCCGCGGCGATGGCGATCAACACCCGGAAGTCACGGCCGGCCAAGGCCAGAGCAGCCGCCCATTCTGGGACAGCTCCCCAGCGCCCGCGACTGTCGACGTAACTTCGTTGCATTCGTCTTCCCCTGATGACGTGTGCGGCTCGGCGACGGCAGCGGTGGCAACACTCCCGTCGTCGATTGTGTGGTGCAGCTCCCCGATGCCGATAAAGGCAATAGGGCCGCCGCACCGAAATCGCCGAAGCTCGTGCGCCTCATTTCTTGAAGTTCCGCCGAAATTGCCGGTTCGGCTGGTCACCCCACGTTGCGCAAGTCCGGGCCGCCGGCTGGACCCCCATCGACGAATGATTTTCGAGCGACCAAATCGGGGTTTGAAAATTCGCTTGCCGCTCTTTAAAAAGAGGAGCGGCAGTGACCGGGGCTCGCGCGACAGCGCGCGGCCATGCCATGTGGCCATTGGCAAGATCTCATTTGCTGTACTGGTCAAGAAGTCGGTCTGCCCGATCGGCGCGAGCCTTGGTGGGTTCCTGCGCCGGTCGGGCAATTTATCTACTACATTTTCCCCCTCCTCCTAGGCCGCCCGCGGCAGGTTTGGGGGGCGGGGTGGCCGGCACGAGCGTCTGAGCTGCGATCTGAGCTTCCGCGATCTGAGCCTCGATAAGGCGGCGCAAAGAGGCGATCGTGATCAGACGCCTCCTACCGATTTTGAAGGAATCGAGGCTGCCGTCCGCAATCAGCTTGTAGGTGGTGTTCTTGCCCCAGCCGCCCATGTGACCGCATTCGGTGACTGTCACGGCGATGCGATCATCAACGGTAGCGTCCATCCGCCACACTCCGCAAACGATGGCGGACATTTATGACGGCGTACTTCGTCCCGCTAGCGCATTTTCTTGGCGTAATCTTGAGAGCGCTGCAAATCGGCTGCCTGGACTTTTAATATACAGTGGCATGTTGTTAGACGCAATGCTGACAAAAGTACGCACCATGCTAAGAATCTCTAACAGGAGTAATCTTTTTTCAACCAGTTACCGAAGACGCACGACGTAGGCCGAGGAACCGCGGGTGCGGCGCAATGTCGCGCACACGCGGTCATCAGCTGCCGCCGCTTTTCGAATTGAACGAAGCTCGACGTGGACAGGGTTTTCACCGTCTCAACGAGATCGGCAATCGCCGTTTTGCCGATTACATTACCCGAGACAATTGTTCGGCGCCGGTGCGCGGCGCTGATCCCCTGCGCCCGAAACGCCGTACGCACAGCGACCAGCACGTCGCGCAGATCGCCGCCTCGATCCGCGAATTTGGCTTCACCAACCCGGTGCTGATCGACGACGAGGACGGCATTATCGCCGGCCACGGCCGGGTGCTCGCTGCGCATTTGCTCGGCCTCGACGAGGTGCCGTGAATACCGCGATCGGCTTGTGGCCGCGCACAAGGCGCAGCAGGCCGGCGCCACCGCGACCGAACAAGGAGCGGTGCAGTGAGTCAGGACGGGCGTTTCGAGATCAAGTGGAAAACCACGCCAGTCCCGACCGGTGCAAGCGAGCCGCCGGCGAGTGCCGATCTGAGCCGGGGCGAACCGGCATCGACCGGCGAGCCGGTGCCGCGTGGGCGGATCGATGCCGATGAGACGATGCGCGCGCTGATGCGCAACTGAGATCGAGCCGAAATGAGCGAACGCGAACCGGTCACGTTGGAGTTTTTTGGCACGCCAGCAGGATCGCAAGCTGGCGGAGCTCGCGAGCCTCCGCGATGACGTGAACGTGCTGACGGCAATCATCCAGCGGCTCGACACCAAGGTCATCCGGCTGCTGGCCCGCGCGACCCATAGCCAAGTGTAGGTGCGGATTGAGTCACGGGTGCGGCCGTGCGGCCGTGTCTCGCGGCCACGAACGGCAGCTTCGGGTAACCCCGCCGGTTCGCTGCCGCGTGTCGCGTGTGGTGAGGGCCGCTTTCGGCGCATCTTCCTCATTGCG
>DASXJB010000138.1:0-34945 GCA_036497645.1 Xanthobacteraceae bacterium | reverse complement strand
CCCTGATACTCGGACTGGGCGAACCCGGCGGTCCTTTTTCACCCTGCGGGCCTGGAGGTCCAGGAGGTCCCGCGGGACCAACCGGGCCTGCATCGCCCTTGGGACCCTGAGGTCCGGGTGGGCCTGCATCGCCTTGCGGACCCTTGCCACAGGCGGCGAGGCCGGCGAGCAACGCCAATGTTAGCGCCAAATGCGACACGCGCATCGTTAGGCTCTCCCAGGAAAGGCCGCCCCGATATCGGTGCTTAGAAGATCAAACTGGACAGGCTAGCGCAAGACAAACGCGCCATCGCGCCGCCGCACTGGCGGTCACGGAACGCTTTGTCTAAGTTGTGAGCGGAGTAACGCGAGCCACGCTGGATGAAATAGCGAAGCGAAAATGACTGCAAAAAAATTTGGCGCGCTTTACGCTCTGATGCTCTGGTGCATCGCCGCGGCTCTGACCGCCTCGGCCGTGCGCGCGGAAGACTATCCGGTGCGGGTGGTGAAGATCGTGGTGCCGTTCCCCGCCGGCGGCACCGCCGATGTCATGCCGCGCATTCTTGCGGAGTGGCTGTCGCGCAAATGGGGCCGGTCGGTGATCATCGAAAACCACACCGGCGCTGGCGGCAATATCGGCGCCGAACTCGTCGCCAAGTCCGATCCTGACGGCTACACGCTGCTTGCTTCGCCACCGCCGCCTTTGGTCATCAATCAGAATCTCTATCCGCACCTCGAATTTGATCCGTTGCAATTCGTGCCGATCATCGTCATGGCGCGCGTGCCGAACGCGCTTGTGGTGAATCCGGACAGAATCGCCGCAAATAATATCAAAGACTTCATCGCATACGCGCAGGCCAATCCCGGCAAGGTCACGGACGCAACCCAAGGCAATGGCACTACCTCGCAGCTCACATCCGAAATGTTCCAGATGACGGCGCATGTGAAACTGCAGAACGTGCCATACCGGGGCTCGGCGCCAGCGCTCAACGATCTCGTCGCCGGCAGCGTCGACTGCATGTTCGACAATCTCGGCGTGTCATTGCAGCTCGTCAAAGCCGGCAAATTGAAGCTGATCGCAGTCGCCTCACCGCGGCGCATGACGAGCCTGCCGGATGTGCCGGCGATTGCCGAGACCTTGCCCGGCTTCGAGTCCGTCACCTGGTATGCGGCGGCGGCGCCGCCGCGCACTCCTGCCGCGATCGTGGAGAAGGTCAACGCCGGCATCAATCAAGCTTTGCACGATTCCGAGGTGCGAAAGCGCCTCGCTGAACTTTCCGCAGAACCGGTCGGCGGCACACCGGAGGAAACCGCAAATTACCTCAAGCGGGAATCCGAGCGATGGAAGAACGTCATCACCGCCGCCCATGTGACGCTGGATTGATCGTTTCCAGTGTCGGCAAACGAGATCGGGAGAAAATAATGAAGCACAGCGTCGATCGCATTCTTACGACCCATGCCGGCAGTCTTCCCCGCCCCCCGGAGCTTCTCGACGTCTTGAAAAGCGGCGATGGCGCCGCCCTCGAGCAGGGCACGAATGCCGAACGCTTGCGCAGCGCCGTGAGCGAGATCGTGCGCCGGCAGACCGCACTCGGCATCGACGTGATCGACGACGGTGAATACGGTAAGCCGAGCTTCGTCAGCTATATCAATGAACGGCTCGGCGGATACGAAGTCGACACCCGTGCCGGTCCGCGCAATCAGTGGTTAAGTTCGCGCGAGGGCCGGTCCTTTCCCGAATTCTACGCGCAGACTCACCCAGCCTCGACCCACACCCACATGATCTGCACGGGACCGATCACCTATAAAGGTCATACCCAACTCAAGCGCGATATCGAGAATCTCAAATCCGCGCTGCAGGGCATTGCCGTCGAAGACGTGTTCATGCCTGCTATCTCGCCGTCCAACATCGAAGACTGGCAGAAGAACGCGTATTACAAATCACAAGAGGAGTATGTGTTCGCCATTGCTGAGGCGATGCGCGAAGAATACCAAGCGATCGTCGATGCCGGTTTTCTGGTACAGATCGATGACCCGCGTCTGGTGACCTATTACATCATCCACCCCGAGGCGAGCATCGAGGATTGCCGCAAATGGGCTGAACTACGCATCGCTGCTCTCAATCACGCGCTGCGCGACATCCCGACGGAGAAAATCCGCTTTCATACCTGTTACGGCATCAATATGGGTCCGCGGATTCACGACATGGAGCTCAAAGACATCGTCGATCTCATCCTGACGATTCGCGCTGGCGCCTATTCGTTCGAAGCCGCAAACCCGCGTCATGAACACGAGTGGAAAGTGTGGAAAAACGTCCAAGCTTCCGGACGGCAAAATCCTCATTCCGGGAGTCATCTCGCATTCGACAATCCTCGTCGAGCATCCGGAGCTGGTGGCGGACCGGATCATTCGCTACGCCGAGATCGTCGGCCGCGACAACGTGATCGCCGGATCGGACTGCGGCTTCGCCACTTTCGCGGGATCAAAAGAAGTTCATCCGTCGATCGTCTGGGCCAAGCTCAAAGCGCTCAGCGATGGCGCCCGGATCGCGTCCAAACAGTTGTGGCGCCGCTAGGGCGTGTACGCATAAATTCGCCACGTCCGCTTTAGACATATTTGAGCGTTATACCGCCGTCGACGACGAGTTCGATTCCAGTGACGTAGCGGCTTTCGTCACTGGCAAGATAAACTGCAGCCCAAGCGATATCCCAGGCGTCGCCACCGAATCCCATTGGCACCTGCCGGTCGCGTGCGCGCCACATTTCCTCGATGTTGCCTCCAGCGTAGCTCTTAGCAAGGCCGGCGCTCTTCTCCACCATCGGTGTCTTCATCAGTCCCGGCAAAATCGCGTTTATCCTAATCCGCCTGCTGGCATATTCGACGGCAGTCGTTTTGGTAAGCTGATTGAGCGCGGCCTTTGATGCGTAATAGGTCGCATAAGGAACACCGGTGTAGCGGATCGAAGCGATCGAGGAGATATTGATGATCGAGCCGCCGCCCTGGCGGAGCATGAAAGGAATAGTTTGTTTCATCGCGAGGTAGGCGCTCTTGAGATTGACCGCGAATACCCGATCCCACTCGGCCTCAGAGACCTCGACTACCCCGCCGATTTCGGCAATGCCTACATTGTTGTCGAGCACATCGATGCGGCCATAAGCGGAAGCGCAGGCCTCAACCATCGCCTTGACATCAGCCGCCTTACTAACGTCGGCGCGGTGTGCCACCGACTCACCGCCCTCGCTCCTAATGATCCCAGCTGTCTCCTCGGCCGCCGCGAGGTTAATATCGGCGCAGAATACCTTTGCACCCTCACGCGCAAAGGCGACCGCCGTAGCCTTGCCGTTGCCCCAACCCGGCCCAATTGAGCCAGCTCCGACCACGAGCGCGGTCTTTCCCTTGAGTCGTTCGACCATTCAGCTTCTCTTTCGGGCGGCTGCATCGCGTTCGCGCAGCTCAGTCTTGAGAACCTTCCCGTAATTGTTTTTCGGCAAGGAGTTCACGAACACATAGTCTTTCGGACGTTTGAATCGAGCGATACTGTTGAGGCACAACGCATCAAGTTCGTTGCGATTCACTTCGCCTACCACATAAGCGACGACAATCTCACCCCACTGCGGATCGGGCCTGCCAATCACTGACACCTCGCGGACGAGGGAGTGCTCAAGCAGGACCTCCTCGACCTCGCGCGGATAAATATTGGAGCCGCCAGAAATGATAACGTCCTTCGACCGGTCTTTGAGAGTGAGATAACCTTCGCAGTCGAACGCACCCACGTCACCGGTGTGCAACCACCCGCCTTTGAGCGTCGCGGCTGAAGCCTCGGGGTCGCACCAATAGCCCGGCATGACGACATCGCCGCGGCATAGTATCTCGCCAGCCTCGCCGACTGATAACGGCTGATCGTCGGCATTGGCTACCCTTACCTCAATGCAGGAAAAGGGGCGGCCGGCCGAGGCGAGCCGATCAGACCATCGCGGATGATCACGATCAGCAATCTCCTGCTTCGACAGCGTGGTGATCGTCATGGGGCTTTCGCCCTGGCCGTAAATCTGCGCAAACCGCGGACCGAATCGGTCGATCGCACTACGCGCATCGGCGACATACATGGGTGCACCGCCCCAGATAATCGTCCTGATATGATCCGGATTGCATTGTGACTGGCACTCGACCAACCGCTTGACCATGGTCGGTGCAGCAAACATTGAGGTGCGGGGCCAAGCATCTACGAGACCAAGCACTTCGTCCGCATCGAAGGAACTCGACTCCGGCACTACGTGGACGCCAAGCCGCGCAACGTACGCCATCATGTACAGTCCCGAGCCATGGCTCATCGGCGCGGCGTGCAGCAGCACATCACCCGGTATGATCGGGTCAACTTCGCCAACATAGGCGTAGCTCGCTGCCGCGAGCACACGATGGGTTAGCATCGCGCCCTTCGGTCGGCCGGTGGTGCCCGACGTGTAGAATAGCCAGGCGAGATCATCGTCCTGACAGGGCGAGCTTTTGATCGGGTCGGCATTAAACAAGGCTTCGTACTCGGCACTGCCGATCGCGATCAGACGTTCGAGCGTGGTAGGAGCATGGGTCGCGATCTCGTCGCCGAGTTCATTTGATGCGAAGCACACGCGAGCGCCGGAATGTTCTAGGATGTAACCGAGCTCGCGACTGTGAAGTTTTGCATTGACAGGCACCGCGGCCAGTCCTGCATGCCAAATCCCGAACATCAACTCCACGTAATCGGGACAATTCTTCGCGGCGATCGCGACACGTTCACCGGGCTGCAGCAAGAAACGGTCACGCAGCGACCCCGCAAGCCTTGCTGCTCGCCCGGCGACCTCACTGTAACGCCTAATGACGCGCGAGCCCAATCCCAGGGCAGGTCGATCCCCATGACTTGATCCTGCACGTTCGAGCCAAAGCGCAAGATTCATGGCGCGCTATGCTCTCCGTAAACTTACTCAAGGAAACCGATCGAGATCCACGGCACGGCCGCAACGATGATCGTTCCGACCACAAGCGCGAGCATATAGCCCAAGATCGGCCGCATGCCGGCGACCGGCTCGATCCTGCCAATCGCGCATGCCGCATAATAGCCGACGCCGAACGGCGGGGCGAACAGTCCAATGCCCATCGCCAGAATCACCACCATTGCGTAGTGCACCTCGTGGATGCCGACCGCCTTGGCGATGGGAAACAACAACGGCCCGAACAGTACGATCGCCGGAATTCCTTCCAGCACCGAGCCGAGCACGACAAAAGCGACGATCGAAGCGGCCATGAAAGCTAGTGCGCCGCCCGGCAAGCCGGTCATCGCCGCGGCGAGCGTGCGCGAGAACCCGGACTGGGTGAGACCCCAGGCCATCGCCGTCGCAGTGCCGATGATGAGGAGGATGGCGCCGGAGAGACAGGCGGTCGAAACCAGCATCGGCCGCAGCGCCGCCCAATCAAATCGCCGGTAAACGACAAACCCGGCGGCGGCCGAATACACGATGCCGATGGTTGAAACTTCGGTCGCCGTCGCGACACCTTCGACAACCGCTGCGCGAATTAAAAACGGCAGCGCGAGAGCGGGCAGCGCGACCACAAAGCTGCGGGCGATCTCGCGTGTGGTGGCGCGATTGACGTGGCTGAGATCCTCGCCGCGGCATCTCCAGCGGATCACAAAACACAACAGACATGCGAGCACGACGGCGGGCAACAGTCCTCCGGTAAAAAGTGCAGCGATCGAGACCCCCGTTACCGAGCCGATAGTGATGAGAACCAAGCTCGGCGGAATGGTCTCGGTTTGCGCGCCGGTCGCCGACAACAGCGCGACCAGATCGCCGGGCTTGGCGCCGCGTTGCTTCATTTCCGGAAAAAGCACAGGCGCCACTGCCGCCATATCCGCGGCTTTCGACCCGGAAATTCCGGATACCAGATACATTCCGGCAACCAGAACGAAATGCAGCCCACCGCGGACATGACCAACGAGGTCGGCCAAAAAGCCAACCAACGCCCGTGCCATGCCGGTCATTTCGATGAGAAGCCCGAGAAATACGAACAGCGGAACGGCCAGCAAAATCAGATGGCTCATGCCCTCGTCCATGCGGCCGACCAGCACCGACAACGGAGTGTGGGTTGCCAAGGCGAGATAGCCGAAAATCGCAAGCCCGAAGGCAAATGCGATCGGCACGCCCGCGAACACGGTCGCCGCGACCACACCAACAAAGAAGATCAGCAGATTGAGATTCCCCAAGCGATGAAACAGCGGAGTGCCCAGCCAGAACAGCGCGATCACGACGGCAACTACGCCGATTGATAAACACATCGCCAGTGCGGACGGCGCCCGCGTCAGGCGAAGCATGGCAAAAACAATCATCAAGGCAATCCCGGCCGGCAGCGCGGCGGCGCGCCAGACGTCGCTAATCTGCAATGCCGACGTCGTGATCGGTACTTCGTCGATCGCAAATTGATAGGCCGGCCAAACCATCAGCACCAGAAAAGCGAGTGCAGCCGCGGTCGCCAAACTATCGAGTATGGCGCGCAAAGACCCGCCGAGCATGTCGACACATGCTGTCATTCGCATATGTTCGTCGCGCCGAAACGCGATCACCGCGCCGAGCATTGCCAGCCACAGGAACAGCGTCGAGGCCAGCTCGTCCGACCAGACCAGCGGCCGCTCGAATACGTAGCGCGAGATCACGCCGCCAAACAGGATCGCGATCTCCGCTATAACCAAACCGCCCGCGCCAATTTCGACGACCGAACCTAACAGCTGTTCGATCGCCGACGCGGCGGATCGCGCCTTGATCATGCGGCTATCGGCAGACCGGAGAGACTGCGTTCCGGCGGTCACGCGAGCTTGCCTACCGATCTTTCCAGCAGGCTCCATGCCTCGTCGCCATATTTGCCTTTCCACTCGGTGTAAAAGCCGGCGGCACGAAGCTTGTTGCGGAAGGGCGCGGGATCCGGACGATTGAAGACAAGCCCCTTCGCGGCCAAATCCTGCTGCAGCGTGGCATTGAGCTTGGCGACGTCGTCGCGCTCTTTGAGACCCGCCGCATTGATGTGCTTGGCAACGATGCCGCGGACGTCGTCGGGCAAGGCTTCCCACGCGCGTCGATTAGCCAAGAACCAGAAACCGTCCCACATGTGATTGGTCAGTGAGCAATATTTTTGCACTTCATAGAGCTTCGCCGTCGAGATGATCGCCAGCGGATTCTCCTGACCATCGACAATTTTGGTCTGTAGGGCCGAATAAACTTCGTTGAAGTTGATCGACGCCGGCGACGCATCCAAGGCCTTGAACATCGACGTCCATAGCGGCGAGACCGGCACGCGCAGCTTCATGCCGCGGAAATCGTCTGGTGTTTGAACCGGCTTGGTGCTGGTTGTGGTCTGGCGAAAGCCATTATCCCAAATCTTGTCCATGGCAATCAGGTTGGCCTTGGCGATTTGCGCGCGGATATAGCCACCCAAATCTCCATCCATCGCCTTCCACACAGTGTCGTAGTCGGGAAACGCGAATCCCATGCCGTTGATTGACGCGGCTGGAACGAGCGTGGAAAGGATCAGGCCGGAAAGAGTGAAGAACTCGACGCCTCCGGAGCGGATCTGGCTCAGTGTATCGGTGTCTGAGCCCAACTGGCTGTTCGGGAAGATCTGAAGGTCAAAACGACCATTGGTCTCCTGCTTGATTGCGGCCGCCATCTCCCGCGCGCGAATGTTCATCGGGTGCGTTTCTGGAAGATTGTTTGCATATTTGTAGACCCACTGCGCCTGCTGAGCGCGGGCGACGCGCGGGGTGGAAACAAACAGCGTCAAGCCTCCGCCGGCCAGCAAACGGCGCCGAGTGATTGTGATTTTTAATGTCATGGCGGGCCCTCCCCTATGGATTAGTCGGTCAGCGGCTGACCGCGGATCGTGCATGCGCAATCCCGCCGAGCGCAAGAGGTAAAGAGCAGGTCAAGATCGCGGGTATTCGTCACTCGCCCGGCAGCGCGAGTTCGGCGCGCAGTCCGCCGATCGGCGCGGTGCCGAGGGTGAGAACGCCGCCGTATAATCCGGCAAGTTCTACCACGATCGACAGCCCCAGCCCGGATCCCGGCTTGGTCTCGTCGAGGCGTTGGCCGCGCAACGCCACCTGCTCGCGCTGGGCCGGCGACAGTCCCGGCCCATCGTCGTCGACAATGATGCGCACCCGCGCCTTTTCGCTGCTCGCCACCGGCGGATCAGCCAGGACTTCGACCGCCACGCGTGAGCGCGCCCATTTACACCCGTTGTCGACTAAATTGCCTACCATCTCTTCCAGATCCTGCTGTTCGCCGCGAAAGCGCGCATGCTCCGGCACGTCAATGTCGATAGCGATTTCGCGATCGCGGTGAATCTTTTCCATGGTACGCGCCAGCGCCGTTACAACGGGAGGAACATCGACCAGCGCGCCGATCCGAGTCGAACGCGCAACCAGTCGCGCCCGCTCAAGCTGTCGCGCCACCTGATCGCGCATGATATCTGTTTGCTCCAGCACCTTTTGGGCGAAGCGATCGCTGCCGCGCGTTGCCGCTTCGTTGACGATGACCGACAACGGTGTCTTGAGGGCGTGGGCGAGATTGCCCACATGCGTACGCGCCCGTTCGACAATTTCGCGGTTGGCTTCGATCAGCGCATTGGTCTCACGCGCCAGGGGAGCGATCTCGACCGGAAATTCGCCCTCCAGCCGCTCGGCGCGGCCGGAGCGGATCGCGGCAAGACTCTCGGAAATGCGTGCGAGTGGCGCGAGACCGAAGCGCACCTGCAAGGCGGTGGTCAACAGCAGCGCCATCGTCAGGGCGGTAAAGGTAATGATGATCGCGCGATTGAAACTTTGAGTCTCGTCGTCGATTTCGGAGGCGTCGCCGGCTACGGCCACAAGGTAGCGGCCGTCGGCGCCGAGATCGATGTTGCGCTCGACCAGGCGCAAGTCCTGATCCTCCGGGCCGCGCGCGTAACCTTGGCGGGACTCGGCTTCGCCGGTCGCTTTGTTCGACGCCAAACGCGGCAGATTGGAATCCCACAGCGAACGTGAAGAATGTACCTCCGGCGTTTTGCTGTCCAGACGCGTGACTTGCCAATACCAGCCCGACAGCGGCAATTCGAACAATGGCTCGCCGATCGACTGCGGAAATTTGTCGCCGCTATCCTCGGGCGAGGCAACATCCGCCACCAGTGTCCGCAGATAGACATCGAGCCGGCGGTCGAACGCCCGTTCGACCGCGTGACGATACAGCGTGGACAGGGCAATCCCGGTGGCGATGAGGATGACCACCGTCCAGGCCGTGGCCCACAAGAACAAGCGGACCGCGAGCGAGTTAGCGCGCATCGGGCGGCGTCAGCAGATAACCGAGCCCTCTCACCGTCTGAATGACATCGACGCCGAGTTTTTTGCGAATACGCCCAACGAAGACCTCAATAGTGTTGGAGTCGCGATCAAAATCCTGGTCGTAGAGATGTTCGACCAGTTCGGTGCGAGAGACCACCCGGCCGGTATGGTGCATGAGATAAGACAATAACCGGTACTCGTGCGATGTGAGCTTCACGGGATTGCCATCGACCGCAACCCGACCGGTGCGGGTATCGAGCCGAACCGGGCCGCAGGTGAACTCGCTCTTGGCATGCCCCGCCGAACGGCGCAGCAGCGCGCGCACGCGAGCCAACACTTCCTCAAGGTGAAACGGCTTGGCAACATAGTCGTCGGCGCCGGCGTCGAAGCCCTGCACCTTGTCGCTCCAGCGATCCCGGGCGGTGAGGATCAAAACCGGCATCGCGCGGCCGGCCCGCCTCCAGGCTTCCAGAACCGAAATACCGTCCATTTTCGGCAGGCCAATATCCAGGATCACCGCGTCGTAGGGCTCGCTCTCACCGAGATAATGCCCCTCTTCACCGTCGAAGGCGCGATCGACCACGTAGCCCGCATCCGTCAATGCGGTCGCAAGCTGCCGATTGAGATCGGGGTCGTCCTCGACAACAAGAAGCCGCAAGAAATTGCTCCGCTCAACGCTCGCCGACCAGGGTGCCTTTGACCGCGTCGACGACCATTCGCGCCACTTTGCCATCGCGGGCGAGAACTGTCAGCACATAGACGAGGCCATCCTGGCCATGGCACAGCCGCGCCTGCACCACGGTGCCGGGCATTCGGCTCTTTGCTGCATGAATCGCTGTAGTGAGGCGAACGACCCCACCGGAAGCAATCTCTGCTCGGCGCTCCTTCTGATCGAGACAGGGATGCCCGGACGGCGCATGGGCCGAACGCGCCTCCTCGCCGCGTGCGGCGGCGATCGCAATGATCGAGGCGAGTAGCAAAGGAGCGCCCAAGGCGAATCGGTACACGGCGGCCATGATATGTGTCCTAGGCGGGCCGCAGTGAACCCGCCGTGAACGGCCGGTTTAAGGCGAACCCGTCGCTGGGCCATCAAAACGAGCATCGGAGGGCAAAAATGAGACAGAAGCGATGCTATTGAGGGCCGCAAATCGGCGAGCCGGCAAACGCTTTACCGCCTTGTTGCTGGCCGGGGCGGCCGCACTCACAGGGTTGCAGCTTTCGCAGCGCGCGCAAGCCATGGTTGGCGGGGCGCCGCCGGCACCCGCTGAGTATGGACATTCTGTCGTTATGATTCTTGGCTCGTCCGGCACGGCGTGCACGGCGACGGCGATCGGCCGCGACCTTTTACTGACGGCCGCACATTGCGTGCAGCCCGGCGCCGATTACAAGCTCCTTGGCAGCGAGCCAGGGCAGCCGCCTGTTCTCAAGACCATCATCCGTATCGAACGCCATCCGCAATTTGACATAAAGCGACTATTCAACCACCTCGCGACCGCCGACGTTGCCCTTGTCAAACTTGCCGAGCGGCTCCCGGCACGAATTTCTCCAGCGCCCATTGCCGGCGGCAGCGACATAGTTGCGGTTGGTGATTCGCTCGTGGTCGCCGGCTATGGCGTGACAGTGCGCGGTGACGGCGGCACCGGCGGCACCGCGCGCGCTGCCACCCTTGTCGTCACCGGTCAGCCCGGACTGCTGCAGGTCAGATTGTTTGATCCGGTGAGCAAAGGACTGAGCGTCGGCCTGGGCGCGTGCGCTGGCGACTCCGGAGCTCCAGCGTTTCGCGCCTCAAGCGCCGGGCCCGCGATCCTCGGCGTGGTGAGTTGGTCGACAGGACCGAACCTGACGGCAGGCTGCGGCGGTCTGACCGGCGTTACGCCGCTGGCGCGGTATCGCGGCTGGATCGTGGACACCGCGCGAAGACTCGGCGCTCCACTCACACCGTGATTGTGCCGGCGTCGCGCCAGAGCGCGGTCTATTCGGTCCGGTGCAGCGGGCCGTGCAGCGGACGTTCCTCGACTGCAAGTAGGCTAGCGAACGCAATCGCCAGGCAGATCATTGCCGCGATAAAGACCCAGCGGAATGCAGGCGCCAAATCGCCGTGCGCCGCAGCCAAGCGCTCCAGCGTTATGATTCCGGCGCCGTCCACACCGCTGCCCAGCACGATGGCGCCGAACACCGCGACAATGATCGCACCGCCCAAAGTGCGGAAAAAGTTGAGAGTGCCGGTGGCGGTGCCGAGCTGGTGCGGCTTGACCGCGTTTTGCATGACAATCGTGCTCATCGGATACATCGGTCCGACGCCGCAACCCAGCACAAACAGCAAAAACACGAGCCGTTCGATTGATTGATTGACGGGATCGACGGCAAGCACGCCGAGAGCCATGACGGCGAACAGCAGCGCCGCCAGCGGAACGTACATGTAATGCGTAAGTCGAACCATCAGCCGTGCCGCAGTCAGCGAACCGACGACAGTGCCTGCCATGAAAGCAATAAGCGCCAGTCCTGAGGAACTCGCCGAGAGGCCGAGCACCGTTTCGCAATATAGCGGCGTGTAGATCGTGATGCCGATGATCGTGCCGACACCGAAAAATGCCGCGCAGGTGATCGTACTGGTGACGCGACCGCGCAGTATGGTCAACGGAATGAACGGCTCACGCGCGGTCAAAAGGCGTGTGGCGAACAGTCCCCACAACATGGCCGATCCGGCCAGCAGGCTGACAATGAGGGGCGAACTCCACGGATAATGCGTGCCGCCCCAGGCGAGCGCCAGCATCAGCAAGAGCGCCGCCCCTACCATCAGAATGGCGCCGATCACATCAAGCTGGTGCGGGCGTTCGTTGCGCGGCAGCTGCCGCAGTGCGCGTTCACTCATGACCAGCGCCACCGCGCCGAGCGGCAGGTTGATCCAGAAGATCAATGACCAGTGCAGCTGATCGGTGAAGAACCCGCCCAGAACCGGGCCGAGAATGCTCGCACTCATGAACATGATGGAGGTCCGGCCCTGAACCACCGGCCGTTCTTGGGGTGACAACAAATCGGCGATGATGGTCTGCGCGATCGGCAGCAAGCCACCGCCACCAATGCCTTGCAGCCCGCGCGCAAAGACCAGGATCCAGATTGTCGGCGCGAGCGCACAGGCGATCGAGCCGCCGACGAAAATTCCGATCGCCCAGAGCAGAACGACACGACGGCCGTAAATGTCAGACAACTTTCCAAACAGCGGCGTGGCGGCCGTCACTGCAAGCAAATAAGCCGTGACCACCCAGGACAATTCGTCGATGCCGCCAAGGCTTCTGCCGATCGCGGGCAAGGCCGGCGCGACGATGGTCTGCTCAAGGGCAGAGAGAAACATTGCCAGCATGATGCCTGCAACGATTGCGCGCACCGCCGAATGGTCGACTGGGGCCGTCGCGGGCGAGGCCCTGGAAAGCTCGGTGGCGGCGCCGGCGGACGCGTGGGTGACGAGGTGCTCGGGAGCGGTTCGGGTGCTCATGTTGGGCGGCTGGCTGGGACCCACTTTCGCCGCCACTTGGCTGCCCACCTGTCCGCTTTGCAACCGGCCTTTGCGCAGATCAGGGGTGCGCGCCGGGCCTCTATATCCCCTATCGGCGGCGCCGCGCACGCCGCGGCAATTTTTGCGGCCAATCGACGATGTGGTTTTCCAACTCGTGGTCCGGCACGTCGAGTTCCGTCGCGCGCACGCGCCCGCGCACCGACACCCCGGCGGCGTGTACGGTCTCGGGGTCGCCGGAGACCAATGGATGCCACCAATAGAGGTCATGTCCCTGGGCCAGCAGCACATAGGCGCAGGACGGCGGAAGCCATTTAATCTTTTTGAGGCTTTCCGGCGTCAACCGGACGCAGTCATCGACCAGGTCCAGCCGATTTTGGTAATCGCGGCAGCGGCAATTGTGTCCGTCCAGGAGTCGGCAACCGACATCGGTGTAAAAGGTCTTGGCGGCTGATTCGTCTTCCTCAAGCTTATTGAGGCAACAGCGGCCACAGCCATCGCAGAGGCTTTCCCATTCCAAATCGGTCATTTGACTCAATGACTTGCGGCGCCAAAATGGAACTTCCTCGGAGTTGTCGGAATTACTTGCCATGGTGGCCTCCGCGTGAAGCTATGCCAAATTTGCCCGTAATTTCCATTCACTTTGCGCGGGCAACTAATCCTTGGCCGGCACGAGGCCAATTCGCTAGAAGGACAACTGCTGTGCTTCCTGCCGTTTCCCGGAGCAAGTGGCCGTGACAGACATGTTCCCCGATCCGGGCGAGGACTGGAGGCCCAGGCTCCGGCGGCTCCTTCTCGATATCGACGCGCGAATCGACTCCGCAATATTCCAGAGCGGCAAGTGGACGCGCGAGATTTATGAGCGGTTCACCGCCTTCATGGACCGCGCTCATGTCGCCGGCTGGCGCCGCTGGCTCTTGGTCGAGCCGCTCTCGGAAGGGGCGACGCTCGGCACCGGCGGATTGCTCCTCCTGCTGGCGCTGGCGATTCCCTCATTCCGCCAGACTTCCGACGACGATTGGCTGAAGAAGTCCGATCTCGCGGTGACGTTTCTTGACCGTTACGGCAACGAGATTGGCAGCCGTGGCATCAAGCACACTGAATCGGTGCCGCTCGAGGATTTTCCAGATCATCTCATCAAAGCGGTCTTGGCGACCGAGGACCGCCGGTTCTACGAACATTTCGGTATCGATATCCAAGGCGTGTTCCGCGCCTTTGTCACGAATACCCAAGCCGGAGGCGTGGTTCAGGGTGGTTCCACCATAACGCAGCAACTGGCGAAAAATCTGTTTCTCTCCAACGAGCGCACCTATGAGCGCAAAATCAACGAAGCTTTTCTAGCGCTGTGGTTGGAAGCGCATCTGCCCAAGAACGAAATCCTCAAACTCTATCTCGACCGCGCCTACCTCGGCGGCGGCGCATTCGGCGTCGACGCGGCAGCGCGCTATTACTTCGGCAAATCGGTCCGCGATCTCAATCTCGCCGAAGCCGCAATGGTCGCCGGGCTGTTCAAAGCGCCAACCAAATTCTCTCCGCTGATAAATCTGCCGGCAGCCCGCGCCCGCGCCAATGTCGTGCTCGATAATCTCGTCGAGAATGGCTTTATGAGCGAGGGTCAGGTCTATGGCGCACGGCGCAATCCAGCGACGACGATCGATCGCGCGATCGAGGATGCACCGAACTACTATCTCGATTGGGCTTTCGACGAGATGCGCAAGCTGGTCGATACCTTGCCGAAGTCGGTGACCTCACGCTCATTCACGGTGCGCACGGCGCTGGACAGTAATTTGCAGCACTATGCCGAGCACGAGGCGGAATCCCAATTGCGCCAGTACGGGCGTGATTATGGCGCCAGCCAAATGGCTGTCGTGATCGGCGACCTCGACGGGGGAGTCCGGGCGATGGTCGGCGGCCGCGATTACGGCACCAGCCAATTCAACCGCGCCACGGATGCGCTGCGCCAGCCCGGCTCCTCGTTCAAACCTTATGTCTATGCGACTGCGTTGGCGAACGGCTTTAAGCCGACCTCGGTCGTCGCCGATTCACCGGTTTGCATCGGCAATTGGTGTCCGCACAATTATTCCGGCGGCTATTCCGGACAGGTGACGCTCTTGGAAGCCATCACCCATTCCATCAATGTCATTCCCGTCAAGTTGTCGATCATGCTTGGCAATGGCAATCCAAAGCTCGGCCGCGCCATGATCGTGCAAACCGCGCGCAATTTCGGCATTCACTCGCCACTGCCGGATACGCCATCTTTGCCGATCGGCGCGGATGAAGTTTACGTTTACGAGCACGCGATGGCTTACGCCACCTTCCCTAATCTCGGCCGCGCAGTCGTGCCGCATGCCGCGCTCGAGGTTCGTACCGATGCCGGCGAATTGGTGTGGCGTTTCGACCGCGACGGCCCCAAACCGAAGCAGGTGATCAGCCCGGAGGTGGCCATCGACATGATCAAGATGATGAACTCCGTCGTCGAAAATGGCACCGGGCGCCGCGCGCAGCTCGACGGAGTACCGACCTGCGGCAAGACCGGTACCACCAATGATTGGCGCGACGCTTGGTTCGTCGGCTATACGGGCAATTTCGTCGGCGCGATTTGGATGGGCAACGACGATTATTCGCCAACCAAACGGATGACCGGCGGCACGCTGCCGGCGGCGACATGGCACAACATCATGGCCTATGCGCATCAAGGCGTTGAGTTGCGGCCTCTTCCCGGTTTGTCGCCGCCTCAACATGCCCCGGCTATCGCCGACGCTTCACTGAAGAGTGGCGAGCAGCCGCGTGCGGTATTGCTCACGCGCAAAGGAACCGAGGCACTTCTTCATGTGGAGCGCATATTGGACGACGCCGTTCATATGCCGTCGTCTCAGGCTGCAACCAAGACTTCGGTCGGGGTACTCGACGGCGGTATGAAGAACGAGACCGGAAGCCAGTCGAGCGCTTTCGCGACGGCGGCTGACCGCGCTGCTTCCGCCAGTCCACGCGGCGACTGAGCCTAAGGATCCGAACGAACGGTCAAACGCACGCCATCATGCGCCTTTTGTTCGGTTCATGCTTCACGTTATTGATCGCAGCAGCGCTGGGACTTGGCGCGACCTGGTTCACGCTCACGCGTGGCGTCGCATTCGGAGCGCTGACAATCGGCGCTTGGAAAGCATGGCCGAAGAGCGGATCGGCGGATATCGACCCCTATGCCCGGGCCATGGTCGCCAGAACCGGCGAATTGCCTACCGGCATGGGCGATGGAGTCGCCTTCTATGCGCGTACCGACGATGTCGGGAAACTCTTTGACGGTCGCTGCACGTTCAGCATTAGCGGCATGACGCCGACGGCACGATATTGGACCGTAACACTCTACACTCCAGACGGGCGGCTCGTGGCCAACACGATCGATCGGCACGGTTTCACGAGCGAGGAAATCGTTCGCGATAACGACGGCCGCTTCACCATCGCGGTGGCGCCGCTGGCCCGTCCCGGCAATTGGCTGCCGACCGGCGGAATTGAGCAATTCGTGCTGGTGTGGAGGCTTTACGATACTGCGATCGGGGTCGCCACTCGCACGACTAAGGAAGGTCCGATGCCTGCAATCGAGCGAAAGGGCTGCTGATGGTTCGCGGTCTATTGTGGATTCTCGCCGCGGTCCTGCTCGGCGGCATTGTGCATCTCTCGACCGTGCTGGCTATGCCGCAGGCGGCAAAACAAGATGCCTATTCACGCCTCGCACCGCTTACGCCGGTGAACGCGATGGTACCGCTCGCGGCCACCAAAGCGGGAGCCGAGATCATGCCGTTCATGGATCCGGCTTTTGGGGCGGCGGTGTGCCGTTACGACCTCAGCAGCGGTCCACTCAAGCTGATCGCCCCGGTCAGCCAAGCCTATACCTCGGTGACCTTCTATACCCGCAGGAGCGTCGCCTTTTACGCGATCAACGACCGCGCCGCTGGCCGGCGCACAATCGAACTCGATCTCATGACCGCGGCACAGCACGCGCAGGTGCCCGAGGATGAGGAAGTCACGGCGGCTGACCGGCTCATTATCGAATCGCCGACCACAATGGGTCTCATCGTCCTGCGCGCTTTGGCGCCCGAACCAGGCCTGATGGCAATGGCGCGACAGGCGCTGGCCGCCGCAACGTGCCGGATTCAGTCGCAATAGGACAATACGCTCAACCGCCGCGGACGGCGTGCCTTGGCGGCGCAATGGATCTCGTCAACGCCGCCTCACGCGCCGCCGGCCGCCATTTTCGGTGGGCGGCTCCGTCTGCGGCTCGATACCGTCGAATGAATCGGAATATCGCTCGATCCGGATCACCGGAAGGATGATGATTGTTGCGGACTCGCCGGCCTCACGGCCGAAGCGCACGATGCGCCCATCGTCCGGAAATTTGATAACGGTGCCCACCCAGCCGCTTCCTCTGCCGCCGGCCCGAGCGTGATGCTCCAATGCGCGCAAGCGGCATCGCCGGCGATTAAGCGGCATGCAAGGTTAACGGTCCGTTTATGAGCAAGTTGGTGAAAATGAACGAAGCTACGACCACAAGGCCACTAGCCGCGAACACCGAATTTCCTTGCGAACGCCGTTTGCCCTCCCGCTAATTCGATTTCGGCGCGCAGCAGCTCCTTAACGTCTCCGTTTTCAAGCACCGGTATGTAGCCCGGCTTGTAGCGTTTGCTGGTCATGGGCCACTGCGTAAGGGCGTGACCCCGCGAGATGGCCATCGGCTGGCAGAGCAGTCTACTGTGACTAGTCACAGCGGCGTTTGTCGTGTGCCCCGCGGTAGCCGAAACCGAAATTTGTTGTCCGGACCTTTGTAAACAAAGGCTTAGTCTTAACGGTCCGCTAACGGCGGCCTCATAACTTCATTCGTTGTCTCCTTCTCGACCGGACTAATTGCCTTCGAGTCACGCAGTATGGAGAGCGCAAGCCGCTGGGGGCTGGACCACCTCGCCCGTTTTGCAGTGCCGGGTGACCCCGATATGCGTCCCACGCTTCTGCGTGTGCTCACCGAGCTCTACGTACAAAAACCGACGCATACGGCGGACGAGGAGCGCCACTATACCGAACTGGCGCTCCGTCTTCTTGATGCGGCTGATATCAGCACCCGCGCCGCGGTGGCGCAGCGCTTGGCGCATTACAGCTCGCCGCCACGCCGCGTTGCCGAACGCCTCGCCAGCGACGTTTCCAACCTTAATGGGCAACGGCAGCTCCTCTGGCCTTCCGGCTCGACGATGCTCAACGGTGAGCTCACCCGCGAGGCCCCAATTGCCGTCCATGTCGCGACCACGCTCAACGAACTGTTCTTTGCATCCAATCCCGACGAGCGGCGTCTCATTCTTTTGAATCTGGATATGATCGCTCCATTCTCAGTGGGACGCCTGACACTGTCCCGGGACGACAGCTTAGGCAGACGGTTGGAAGCCGCCCTTTTGTCCCGTAATCGCGAAGGCTTCGCTCAGCATCTGGCCCAGGCTCTGCACATTTCCCGGGTGCAAGCGCGGCGCGTGGCCGACGACGACCTCGGCGAGCCGATCGTGACAGCCGCCAAAGCACTCAACATGCGGCGCGGTGCACTCTATCGGATCTTGCTGTTCGTCAATGTCGGTCGCTCCGTGGCGCGCGTTCAAGCGCTGACTGAACTTCATCATGAATTGCCGGCGCAGACCGCCGAACACATGGTCGCAATCTGGCAATCGTTGCCCAACGTTGATCGCCCAGCAGAGCGGCATCAGCCCATGCTCTGGGAAGACGATTCCACCATGCATCCGCGAACGGTAAACGCGATTGCGCGCCATGCCGACGTATCGCCGCTCGAAAAGCGCGACGCATCTTAGCCTTACTGCGCTCCGGCGCGCTTTTCCCAGAACGGTCAGATGACGATATTGAGGAAGTTTCGGCCCCCGCGGTCCTCGACCTCGACAATCCAAAGATCGGGATCAAACTTCGCCTCCCGCGACAAATATTTTTCGATCTCCGGATCAGGTGCGGGTTGTGAAGCCAAGCACGCCGCAAAGATGCGATCAGTGGCACCAGGCTCAAGCGCGCTCTGCGGCGCCGGTCCGAACAGCTCCGATGTTCCATCCAGCCGGCAGATGCGGACAAAAATCGCACCGGCTTCTTCGGCGCCACGCCGACGCACGACTGCCGAACAACCTTCGACCTGGCAGCGTCGCAAATAAGCCGCGACCCACAGGGCACTCTTGAGGCGCATGGTTTGCGCTCCTTGCTCAGGAGCGGCTTTTCGGCAATCCAAGCTATTCTGGCAAGCGGGCGATTTTCCAGAAATGATCGTGGCCGATTTCCGACCCGCTCGCCACCGACGATTTAATCGATCGGGTGCCCGACCATCGCAGTGAGCTCTTTGACCAAGCGATCGGAAACGCGACCGCTGTTCGACAGGTTGTGGTCGCGCTCGAACTTCACAATCGCAGCGCTCGTCGCATCGTCCAATATTCCAGATGCTTTGACTTGTCCGTAGCCGAATTCGGCCAGGGCTCGTTGCACCTCGGCGATCCGCGGGGATGGACCGATCAATTCGGTAATCGCGTCGTTGCGCCGGGCCGCGACCGGCTGCGGCGCGGGCGAGGTTGCGACAGGACGTGCGGGCGTGCCGGTTATAAGCGGTTTGAGCGAATCGCTTTTTGCGCCCGATTGTTTGGCCTCGACGAACGGCGGCGCGTGCGTGCTGGACTGCAAGAAGATTGCGTTCACGACAATAACAAGAGCTGTCGCGACCGCGACGATGATGGCAATCCAGTCTACTGGGCGTCGCGCTATGGGATCCCAGGCCCGAAAGCCTAAGGCGCCCGCCGCGCTTACGATGCGCGCAAGAAACGACTGCTGACGCCGCCTAGGCACGCTGACGCCCTCCCCGCCTTTGACCGCGTCAATGGTGGCAAAGCCCGCTTAAGCGAACGCTAAAGCGAAACTCTCACTCCCGCGCCACCGTAGCCGGCAGGATGATCGCTGATATCGGGTAGCGAAGTCCGATGTGATGCAAAAACTAGGCGATATCGGAAGAAGAACCGTTGGCAAAACGCCGGTGCGCCCCTGGAGGGACCCCGTTTCGTTCGAATATTAACCTAAACAAAGGTTTTCCATTTGTTCGAAAATTTGCGGCGTATTCTCCTCAAATCTGGACAAAACTCGACCGGCCGCGGCAACGCCGGCTTCAAAGCTCCCTGCTAGCCTTGAGACCGCAGGCAAGGGATGTGCCGCAGGGGATTGGGTGTCATGTTTTTTCTATTGCGTATGGCGTTCTGGCTCGGGCTCGTGCTCGTCCTGTTGCCGAGCGGCGCTTCACAACAGCCTCAAGGTAGTCAGGTCGCTGCATCGGAGGCCATTTCGGCCGCGTCCGCAACCGTAGGCGACCTGCGTCAATTCTGCGCGCGTCAGCCAGACGCCTGCACCGTTGGCTCCCACGTCGCGAGTCAGCTCGGCTCGCGAGCGCAGGCCGGCGCGAGGATGCTTTATGAGTTCGTGACCGAAACTCTGAAGCGGAAAGAGGGCGGCAGCGACAATGCCGGTCGGGAGGCCAAACCAGCCGCAGACCGCGCCATAGCGGACAAGGATTCGCAGAATACGCTGACCCCCGCCGATCTTGCCGCCCCGTGGCGGGGCCCGGCGCCGCGCAAGGATACCCGACACGCGGTGTGACGTCGCAAGCCTGGCCGCCCAAGCCTGGCCGCGCAAGCCTAGCCGCGATCGTCCAAGCCTCAGGGCCCCCGCCGGAGATATCGACCTCCACGGCGTTGCTCTCTATATAAAGGCCAACGCGAGTGACCAGCGCTCGAGCTTGGACCTAATGGCTGACATTGACGAGATCATCGGCAATTTTGCGGTCCTGGACGACTGGGACGATCGCTATCGCTACCTGATCGAATTGGGGCGCGAGCTATCGCCGCTGGCAGAGGCGGCGCATAGCGATGCCAACAAGGTTCAGGGCTGCGCGAGCCAAGTCTGGCTCGACACCACCGTGCGCCCGAACGGTGCGGGCGGCCCAGTGCTGACTTTTGCCGGCGATAGTGATGCCCATATCGTGCGTGGATTGATTGCGATCCTGTTCGCTGTCTATTCGGGCAAGAGCGCAAGAGAGATCCTCAACACCGATGCCGTCAAATTGTTCGAAGGCATGGGTTTGCGCGAACATCTCACGCCGCAGCGCTCGAATGGCTTCCGTTCCATGGTGGACCGTATTCGCTCCGACGCCCGTGCCGCGCTCGCTGCAGCCGCTTAGCGGCGCAGGGCGCCCTCCAGGCATTTATCTTCAAGCGCTTTGTTCGATGTGATTGCGCAACTCGGTAATCGAACCGAAACGCAGCATGCCCTCCGGCAACTGCGCTTCGATCGACCCATCCGAGTAGAGCGTGTAAGGCATGCCGTTGACGACGCCCGACTTGAGCACCGACACCCCGCCCGCGCTGACCGGATTGCTAGAAGGCGCCGCCGCATTGGACGCGTCGGCGCTTTGTTGCGATTGGATGGGCGTCACGCCGGTGTTCTGGGCGATCGGAGCGGGAGCCCCCTCGACGGCGCGCGATGGACGCGGACCTTTCGGCCACAGCGCATCGAGGGACGGTTCGCTTTGTCGTTCGCCCCCACTTGCGCGCCGCAAATTCGCCGATAGGCGGAGCCCGGTCGGCACTCCCGCCGCTCCGTTGCCGCTTTTGCCGGACCGCTGCCCACTGGTTTGGGCACTCGCGTCATGAATAGCCGCGATCGGGCTTGCAGGAACAGGTGACGATGTTTTGTCCGCACCGGAAGTGGCCTCCGGCGACTTGTCTCCCAAAATGTCGCGTGAAGCGACGCCCGGTTTAGATTCGTTGCTCGCCTTCGGTGCGAATGGAATCCGCGCCGGTTCGCGTGGTGTGTCGACACTCTCAGCAGCTTTCGCGCTCTCTGCGATCGCAAGCGCGCGTGGCATCGGTCGTGAAGCCAACGTTCGCTCGATGCGCTGGAGCGTTCGCAATCCGGCGCCGAGCCCGATCAGCAAGAGCCCACCGGCCGCGGCAACAATCCCGGGCGTAAGGATCGCGGCATCGAAAGTGCCATCACGCAGCGACATGCTCGATCCGGCAAGGACCACCCCAGCAGCACCGAGCAACCCACCAAACACCAACAAAAGCAAATACATACGCCAATCCTCACTTTGCGGGGCGGCGCCGAACTAATTTGCGTCGATATTGTGACGCGGCCTGCATAGCATGCAAGCCTTATTCTGCCCAATCGATTTCCGGGCGAACCGCGGGACGTTGCCGAGCCGCTTACTTGGGCCTATTGACTTGCTCCTCTTAGAGGAACCTTTCAGGTTTCCCGGCGGTTGCAACCAAATATCCAGCCCAAGTTCACATTGAGGAGCACACCAATGGCATTCACCCTGCCCGATCTTCCGTATCCGTATGACGCGCTCGCGCCGCACATGTCACGCGAGACGCTCGAATTCCATCACGACAAACATCATCAGGCCTACGTGAACACCGGCAACAATCTGGCCAAAGGCACGGAATGGGAAAACAAACCGGTAGAAGAGGTCGTGAAGGGTACGTTCGGCAAAAATCCTGGCTTGTTCAATAACGCGGCCCAGCACTTCAATCACATACACTTTTGGAAATGGATGAAGAAGGGCGGCGGCGGTGATAAATTGCCGGGCAAGCTCGAGAAACAACTCACCTCGGACATTGGCGCATTAGCCAAGGTCAAGGAAGACTTGATTCAAGCTGGCGTCACGCAATTCGGTTCGGGCTGGTGTTGGCTTGCGGTGAAGGACGGAAAACTGACAATCATGAAAACGCCGAACGGCGAGAATCCGCTCGTACACGGCGCCAAGCCAATACTCGGCTGCGACGTGTGGGAGCATTCTTATTACATCGATTACCGCAATCGCCGTCCCGACTACCTGAAAGCGTTCTTTGACCACCTGGTGAACTGGGACCACGTCGGCGAAATGTTTGAGGCCGCGATGAAGTGAAATCTTTGCGTGCCAGTCACGTTCCAAGCGGGGCTTCGAGCCCCGCTTGTTGCATCCGGGCGTGCTGCCGAGCCGAGTGAGCGTAATTCAGCATTGCTGCGCATTGACGCATTGTCAGGGCCATAAATGCTCTTCATGACTTGAGCCATAGATCTGACCGGGGCCGACCGTGCATCAAGCTGCAGCGACGCCGCTGCGCCTGCAATCAGGGGCAAACCAGTCTGCGCGCTGGCTGGATGGTCTGGCGATCGGGGTGCTTGCGGTCACCGCGGCGATCGCGTTCGCCACTTTCCGCGATTACGGCCTCGGCTGGGACGACTATACGCATTCGCAATATGGCGCGCTTCTGGTCTCACTCTATCAGTCGAACTTCGCCGATCAGCGGGCGCTTTCGTTCGTCAACCTCTACATGTACGGCGGCGGTTTCGATATCCTGGCTACGCTCGCCGCCAAAATTCTCCCGTTCGGCCTATTCGAAACGCGGCGCCTGCTTGGCGCCGCGGTCGGGCTGGTCGGTTTGTTTGCAACGTGGCGCCTTGGTCGCCGGCTCGGCGGTCCGCTTACCGGACTATTGGCGATCGCCCTGCTTGCCACGTGTCCGTTGTACTACGGCCATATGTTCATCAACGCCAAGGATGGGCCGTTCGCTGCGGTCATGGCGATCGCGCTGCTCGGCCTCGTTCGCGCCTTTCAAGAATATCCGCGCGCCACGCCGGCAACGATTGCGCTGTGTGGCGCCGGCGTCGGTCTCGCCATCGGAGCGCGCGTCCTGGGTGGCTTCGCGGTGGCGAATGCGCTGCTGCCGCTTCCCCTCATCGCGGCGGTTCGCTGGCGCGCAATCGGCGCAAAACCTGCGTTAAGCGAGTGCGGAGTGTTTCTCGTACCGCTCTTGCCCGCAGCGATCCTCGCTTATCTCGTGATGGCCCTGGTCTGGCCCTGGAGCGTACTTTCACCGCTCAATCCGTTCCGCGCGGTCGAGTATTTCTCGAATTTCTTTGAGAAGCCTTGGCGTGAACTTTTCGACGGCCAATTGATCCCTGTGATCGATATGCCGCGATCTTATGTGCCGACATTGTTCGCGGTTCAGGTGCCGGAATTGCTGTTGGCGCTCGGTCTTTGCGGCACCGCTGGTGCGATTTTTGCCATTGTGAGGAATGCCGACCGCAGCACGGCTGGCGCCGGCCGACGCGCGGCACTACTGGCGACCGTGCTTGCCGTCGTTCTGCCGGTGCTGGTCACCGTTGTGACCCGGCCGGCGATGTATAACGGTATCCGCCACTTCGTCTTCGTGCTGCCGCCGTTCGCGGCACTCGCCGGATTGGCCTGCGCGCTTATTGCCGAACGCCTTCGCCGTTACGGGAAGTTCGCCGCCGGCGCGGGCATTCTGGCTCTTGTTGCCGGCACCGCCTCTCCCATTATCGACATGACGAGACTGCATCCATACGAGTACACGGATTACAACCATCTCGCCGGCGGGGTCCCCCACGCGCGGCAAAACTACATGCTCGACTATTGGGGCCTGTCGCTGACCCAGGCGTCACGACAGCTATCGGCGGATATTGCCGATCGCCATGAGCAGCCGCCTCACGGCCAGTGGAAAATCGCAGTATGCGGGCCACACCCGCCAGTCGCGGTCGCGCTCGGGCCGCAATTCACCACGACCTGGAATCCCAAAGGGGCGGATTTCGCCATGGTGGTCGGTGAATTCTATTGCGCCAAGCTCGAAGCGCCGGTCATTTTTGACATCGTGCGCGAAGGCGTCGTCTACGCCCGATTGTATGACCTGCGCGGCCGGTCAATCTCTTCGCTGCTGACTGTGCCCGGAATCGAGCAGACGAATTATTGATTTCTTCGCGCCCGCGCGACCACAAGCAGCATTAGCCGGCGAGCCTGAGAGCCTTAAGCGTTGACCGCAATCGGCTCGGCCTCGGTCGGCGGCAGCAATTTCGGCGCAACGAAACGTCCTTGCTCGATGTCTTCGATCTGCCGATCAATCTGTTTCATCACATAGCGAGAATACGGTCCGACATGGAGGTAAAATGCCATCAGCGTGACGATGCCGCGAACCGAATTTGGATTGTTCGACATGCAGGTGGTGAATGCTTTCCAAAACCGCTCGCGCCCTTCGGGCAGGCGCGACATCAGATCATGCACGAGCTTTATGGTGCTCACTCTGCCGCGGATATCACCCTTGGGCAGTTCTTTGCGCCGATCCGAGCAGTCAAGCATCGCGGCGAGACGCTCCAAGCGTCCGCAAAATGCATCCGGATCGTAAATGCGCTCTAAGATCTTTCTGTAATCGCGCAGGATGTCCAAACGCGACCGCTTGGTCTCGTAATTTACCCCGGCGGTGCACTGATCGCCTTTGCCGGCCGGCGCCGCGTCATGGTCGACATACAAGCGGCCCTCACGCGCCAGCCGGCGCGTGAGCTGAGTATTCGGCAGCGCGTAAAGCAAGCCCACCATCGCGATCGGGATGTTGGCTTCCTCGATAAGCTCGATCATCGGCTCTGCAACCGATCCCTTCTCGGTGTCGAAGCCGACGATAAAGCCGGCAGTAACCGACATGCCGGCGCGGTAAATCTTATGAACGCTCTCGGCGATGCTGCGCCTCATGTTCTGCTTCTTGCGCATCGCGGCGAGCGTCTCCTCGTCCGGACTCTCGATGCCGACGAAAATCGCGAAGAAATTGCTCCGTCGCAGCATCTGCAACAGGTCCTGATCGTCAGCGAGATTGAGCGACGCCTCGGTCGTGAATTCGAACGGATAATCGTGCTCCTTGATCCAATTTTCGAGCACTGGCAGAAATGCCTTGATGGCTTTTTTGTTGCCGATCAGATTGTCGTCGACGAAATCGACGTGGCCTCGATAGCCCAGCCGGTAAAGCGCTTCGAGCTCGGCAAGCATTTGCGCATGGGTTTTGGTCCGCGGTGCGCGGCCGTAGAGTTCGATAATGTCGCAGAACTCACAAGTGAATGGGCAGCCGCGCGAGAATTGCACGCCGATATAGAGATACTGCTCGAATTTCAGAAGGTCGAAGCGTGGAATCGGCGTCTTGGTCACGTCGACCTGGAATTTCGGCGACTCGAAAGTGCCCTCGCGCTGGCCCTCCTCCCAGGCGGCGATGAATTTGTCGAGGATACCCTCGGCCTCGCCGATTACCCGGAAATTTGCCGCGGCGTAGCGGTGCGGGCTCGAACTTACGTCGGGTCCGCCGACGGCAACCGGCAAGCCGCGGGCGCGGCACATTTCGATGAGATCGAGCGTGTCGGCCTGCTGAAACAGCATGCCGCCGGTCATCACCATATCGGCCCAGGCGAGATCGCTCTCTGCAAGCTCCTCGGTGTTACAATTGACCAGCCGGACATTCCACGATTTGGGCAATAGCGCCGCGACCGTGATCAAGCCAAGCGGAATGGCCGGATAACGCGCGCCGACGAGCTCGCAGGCTTCAGAAAAGTTCCAGAAGGAATCCGTCATGAAGCGCGGATAGATCATGAGCACATTGCAGGCGGTTGCCGCCGGCAAAGTTGCGATGTCGCTGCGCTGCTGTTCCAAGAGATCCCCACCCCGTGCTGCACGGCACAATGCGCGCAGTATGGCCGTATTGGCCGATAATTCAAGAACAAAGCCGTTCCGTCGCAGATCTTTGCGGGCGGCGAAGAAACACAATCGCGACATGGCTTTACGGCCGCGGCGGGCAACGCGGCGGCCGAGTTCCATGGCCACCCAACCGGGCGAAGCGGTTGGTGCCAGGTCGCAGTCAATGCGAGAACCTCAAGAGCTGCTTATTGCTGGGGTGAGAAATTCTGATCGCTGTAAGGCAGCAGGACTGGGCGCTGGATCACGATGAAGGCGTGATCGAGCGTGCGGTGGCACGCATTGCAGCCGGCGCTTAACCCATCGAAGGCGGACACAAATGCCTCGTGATCCTTACCCTCGATCGCTTTTTCTAATCGGGAAATGGCGCCACCGACGTGCTGTTGCGCTAAGTCGCCGCCGAGAAGCTTGGCGACATCGTCAAAGCCATCCTTCAGTTGATCGATTTCGTGATCCGCCAATGGCCAATTGCGGGCATCCCCGGCAAACCACAATTTGATGTGGCGCATTTGCTGCTGCGCCATAATCTCACTCAAATGAGGCAAACCTCCCGCGTTCTCTGCGGAACCATCCTCCTGTTTGCCGCTGTCTTGCGCGCAAGCGAGGCCTGCGGCGAGCACCAGTGCTGCGAGCAGCGCGGCGAACGGTGACTTCATTTGCGATTTCCTCGCTGGCGCCATTTCTAACCGACCGGCGCAAGCGATTCGCTGCAGGCTTTCGCATGAGCATCCTGGCAGGCCTGGTAGAGCGCAGGGCAGGCCTTTGCCGCATTAAGCGCCGCATCGATCGTCTTGATTCGCTCCGCCACCGCGCGCGACTGCTCGTTGTAGATCAACACCGCGTCAATTCGTTCGATGCCGCGATCGGTCATCAAGAACCGCTCCGCTCCCGTGAAGAAAGCGGTCGCTGTTTTGATCGCATCATTGAGCTTCTTGGTGTACTCGGTATTGAGTTTTGGATCGGGTTTGACGGCGCGCGCTTGCACCGCGAGCGCCGTGTAGAGCACGTTGAGCTTGAAATAGGCGCCGCCGCATTGCGCGAGTGCCAACCAGTATGGTTTCCCGGCGAACGCGGCCGGCAGCGTCGCCGTGGTATCCCGCTTATCGATCGAAACGGCCGGCGCCGGTCGTTCGGTTTCTTTGGGCTCGCGTTCACGCCGGTGGCGCGTCTGCGCGTTCACACTGGCCGCAGCCAGCGCGGCAGCAAGGATGAGAACAAGTCTGGCAGCGGTTGTTCTTCTCATCTTAGAACGTTTCAGCGAGAGCTTTACGGGCCCAATATAGACTGGTTCAGAATTTCTCGACCCAAGGCCGCAACTCGATCTCCCAAGCCCACGCGCTTCGCGGTTGCCGCAACAGATCCATGTAAGTCTGCGCGATAGCATCCGGATCGAGCAGGCTATCAGGCTTGTCCGATGGGATAGGCCGCGTTTGGCTGCGGATGCCGCCGTCGACCACGACGTGGCCGACGTGAATGCCGTGCGGTGACAATTCGCGCGCCATGCTTTGGGCCAGGCCCCGCAGCGCGAATTTGCCCATCGCGAAGGGCGCTGACTGGGCATAGCCCTTCACACTCGCCGAGGCGCCGGTAAATAAGATCGCGCCATGGCCGCGCGGCAGCATGCGCTTGACCGCTTCCTGGGCAATTAGAAACCCGCCAAAGGCGGTGACCGTCATCGATTTTTCGACTTCGGCGGGATCGAGGCTGACGAACGGTCCGCGGGTACGATAGCTGGCATTATAGACGACGACATCGGGCGCGCCGAACCCTTCGTCGAGTTGAGCAAACAGCTTGGTCACCTGGCTGCGGTCGGTGGCGTCGCAGGCAAGGGCCATCGCACCCGTTTCCTTGGCGAGATCGGCGAGATTGGCTGCCCGCCGGGCGGCGAGCGCGACTTTGATACCCGCTTTGTTGAAAACCCGCGCCAGCGAGGCGGACACTCCCGAACCGACACCCACGATCAACGCTGTCCGATACCCATGCTCCGCCATGATTTCCTCTTGATTGCTGCCGCCGATCTCCCCACCGTCGATCTCCCCACCCGCCAAACCGGGGTTAGAATGCCATGCAGCGTTTGCTGATTGGAATTGGGCTTGCGCTAGTGCTCGCCGGGATCGCCTGGCCGCTATTGTCGCGCATCGGGCTCGGCCGCTTGCCTGGCGACATCATGATCCAGCGCGCCAGCACAAGCTTTTACTTTCCTCTCGTGACCTGCATCATCATCAGCATCGTGCTCAGCGCCCTGATGTGGCTATTTAACCGTTGATAGTCAATCGATCACGGCGACAGCGTTGATCTCGACCAGGCAGCGCGGATCGGTGGCAAGTCGCACGACTTGAACAGTCGTCGTCGCCGGCTTGGCGTCGCGGAAATATTCGCCCCAGACCCGGTTGAGCGCGTCTTGGTCGGTCAGATCGGTGACGAAGCGGTCGGCCGTGACCACGTCGACAAAAGCAGCGCCCACCGCCTCGAGCCCACGCTTGAGATTTTCCAAGGCCGCCCTCGCCTGCCCCGCCATATCGCGCGGCATGGCGTCGAACTCCTCCGGTCGATGCGGATGATGATGATAAACCGGCGCCGCAGTGACCCCGGCGAGATAGACGGTCGTTCCGCCCTTCACCTTGATCGCCGGCGCATAGGGCATCCACAAATCCGGCGCATCCGGCCAATGCACGTGCTCGATGGTTTTGGGCATCTCGCGCTCCTTGTAACGCATAACAAAAGACCGGCAATCACATCCGAAACACGCCGAACTTGGTCTCGGGGATCGGCGCATTCAGCGTCGCGGAAAAACATAGAGCGAGCACGCGGCGCGTTTCGGCCGGGGCAATGATGCCGTCGTCCCACAGCCGCGCCGTGGCGTAATAGGGATTGCCTTCGGCGTCGTATTGCTCGCGGATCGGCAGCTTGAACTCTTCTTCCTCGACCTCCGACCACTTTTTGCCTTCGGCTTCGATGTTGTCACGGCGGACGGTCGCGAGCACCGAGGCCGCTTGCTCGCCGCCCATCACCGAGATGCGCGCATTCGGCCAGATGAACAGAAAACGCGGGCCATAGGCGCGGCCGCACATGCCGTAATTTCCGGCGCCGTAGGAGCCGCCGATGATAACGGTGATCTTCGGCACCTGCGCGCAGGCGACTGCTGTCACCATCTTAGCGCCGTCCTTGGCGATGCCGCCGGCCTCGTAATCGCGTCCAACCATGAAGCCGGAGATATTTTGCAGGAACAGAAGCGGCAGCCGGCGCTGACAGCACAGTTCGATGAAATGCGCGGCCTTGAGCGCGCTTTCGGAAAATAGAATGCCGTTGTTGCCGAGTATGCCGACCGGAATGCCATGGATATGGGCAAAGCCCGTGACCAGCGTCGTGCCGTAGAGCGCTTTGAATTCGTCGAACTCGGAATCGTCGACCAGCCGGGCAATGACCTCCCGCACGTCGTATTGCTTCTTCAGATCGAGTGGCACGATGCCGTCGAGCTCAGCGGCGTCGAATTGCGGCTCGCTTGGCTTTCGCAAGGTCACATCGCGCGTCTTCCTGCCGTTCAAAGTACCGACGATCTGGCGACAGAGCGCCAGTGCATGGCGATCATTCTCGGCGTAGTAATCCGCTACGCCGGATTTTCTCGCATGCACATCGGCGCCGCCGAGCTCTTCCGCAGTAACGACTTCGCCGGTCGCTGCTTTGACCAGTGGCGGCCCGCCGAGAAAAATCGTGCCTTGATTGCGCACGATGATGGTCTCGTCCGACATCGCCGGCACATAGGCGCCGCCGGCCGTGCATGACCCCATCACCACCGCGATCTGGGGAATGCCGGCTGCTGACATGGTCGCTTGGTTGTAGAAAATGCGGCCGAAATGATCGCGATCGGGGAATACTTCAGTCTGGTGCGGCAGGTTGGCCCCGCCGGAATCGACGAGATAGATACAAGGCAGCCGGTTCTCGCGCGCAATTTCCTGCGCACGCAAATGCTTTTTCACCGTCATCGGATAGTAGGTGCCGCCCTTGATGGTCGAGTCGTTGCAAACGATGACGCACTCGCGACCGGCCACCCGGCCGATGCCGGTGATCAGGCCGGCGCCATGAATGGCGTCCTCATACATGTCGTTTGCCGCGAGCGGCGATAATTCCAAAAACGGCGCCCCCGAATCGATCAGCGTCATGACGCGCTGCCGCGGCAGAAGCTTGCCTCGCGCGAGATGCCGCTCACGCGCCCGCAGCGGACCGCCCTCGGCCGCCGTGGCGCGCCGGCTCTCGAGTTCCGCAATCAGCGCCCGCATGGCCGTTTGGTTGGCGCGGAATTCTCTGGATTTGCAGTCGATCTTTGAAGCGATTGCCGACACCAATTCCTCGCATCCCACCTGAACAGATATTCAGAAACGAACCTATCTCGCTACACGAAATATCACACGAGCAAGTTCAGAGAAACTTTGCTGGCGAGTACGCGTTTCCAAGAGCACCGCAGCCGGGAAAAGGGACCTTCAGCACGGGTGGCATTCGCAAACACCCAACCGGGAAATGGAGAGAGCTTGATGAGGAATAAACAGACATTGCTGGCCGGCGTCGCCGCGCTTGCGCTCTTTGCAGCAAGCGGCATCGCCTCCGCACAGCAAACCCAGCAGGACCAGAAGGGCGCCGGCGGCGCTGCGCAGAGCGGCATGCAAAGCCAGCGCAGCGAACAGGGCGCTAAGAATCAGACTGCCAATCAAGGCATGAAGAACCAGGGCGCTCAGAATGCCAAGAACCAGAATGCGATGTCCAAGCAATCATCTGGGCAAAATGCACAGAACGAAAGCAAAATGCAGTCTGGCCAGATCAAAGCCAGCAAAATGAGCAATGCCGGCAAGGGCGAGAAGTCCCTCAATCGCATCGCCCAGGAGCAGAAGCAAAACAAGGGCGCCGGCACCACAAACCGGACCGCGCAGGGTCAGCAAAAACAGTTTAATGCGCAGTCAAAGACGCAGTCCAAAACTGGTTCCAAGACTGGCTCCAAGACTGGGCAATTTGCGACCCAGCAGGGCAAACAAACCCAGCGCGGCACCAGCACGGCGCAGCGCAATGAGCAGTTGAAGGGACTGCAGGGCAGCACCAGAGCGCCGATGCAAGGCGCCACGTCGACGGAGCAACGCAGTGGTGGCGCGGCGAATGTGTCGCTGAATGACCAGCAACGCACGCAGATTCGCGACACCGTCATCAACTCGCGCGGCGCGCCGCGGGCGAGCAATGTCGACTTCAGCGTGAATGTCGGCACCGTAGTGCCACGCGGTCACATCCATCTGGTGCGCGTGCCGGAAACCTTGATCCGGATCGAGCCGCGATGGCGGCACTATCTCTATTTCGTCTATAACGACGAGATCGTGATCGTCGATCCGCGCAGTATGAGGATCATTGACGTGTTGCCGGTCTAACCCGCCGACAGCATAGTAAAAGAACTTCGAGGGCGGCTCTTGGGCCGCCCTCATTTTTATCGATTGGACATATCCGCGCGATCCAGGGTGAGCCCGCTAGGCGCGAACCTCCTGACGCTGAAAGATCACATAGCCGATGACAAAGAGGACGATCGCGGTGGCGATCATCCCGACCATTTGCGGCCACGCGATCAAGACGCTCTCGGCGAATGGCAGCGGCGCCCCGAGCACCGCACCTTGCAACTGGCTGAGATAAATCGGGCCCAGCGCACGCGTGGTCGGATCTAACAGCGCCACCACGATCTCTGCATAGAGCGTGGAAGGAGAAAAGCGCGCCAGGATCTGCTCCAATTGCGCGGTGCCCGGCGTCTGCAGCCCGAGCGCCGTGTAGCGCGGATCCGGAGGCACGATGATTTGTGCCAGTGCACCGGAAAGCACTGGCCAAATGAACGTCACCAGGAGCCATAGGCCGAGCGTCACCAGCGCCGCTGTCGCCGCGGAGCGGAACAGAATCGAGAACAGTAAAGCAAGCGCCAGCCAAACCCCGGCATAGACGATCGTGACCAGGAGAAATACGAAACTGCGGGCAATTTCTTCCGCGCCGGGCGGAATGCCGATGAGAAGAAGACCGAGCCCGATGACAAGGAGCCAGAGCGTGACCAAGCTGATCGAAAGTGTGACCAGGCCGGCCAGGAATTTTCCGAACAACAGCGCATCGCGATAAATCGGTTGCGACAGGATCCGCGAGAGCGTGCGGCGATTGTGCTCGCCGTTGACAGCGTCGAAGCCAAGTCCGATCGCCATCAGCGGCACAAGGAACGAAAGGAACGACACAAACGACGGCAACGGGTCGCGCGATGTTGTGAACAGCCGCAGGAACAGGAACGGATCTTCCGCCGTCGTGTCTTTGATTTGCTGAATCGCACCGTAGAGCGCTGCCAGCGCGACGAGCACGACCAGCCATTCCAGAACACGCATGCGTATGCTGGTGAGGTGGTCCGAAAGCTCCTTGAGCATGACCACGCCGAGCCCAGAAAAAGCGGAGCCTTCACGCTGCATGGCGGGTCCTCTCTTGCGCAGCCTGCTCCGGCGCGGCCTCGAAATAGCGCGTATAGATCGCCTCGAGGCTTGGCTCCTGCACGCCGAGATATTTCAAGCGACCCTGCATGGCGACCACTTCGGCCGCGGCTTCCGGCCGGACGTCCCGGTCGGCCTGCAGGCGAAGTTTATTAATGCCGGCTTTCTCGACCCCGCTGACGCCTGGAATAAGGGCAAGCCGCTCGGCCAATCCGCTGCCCTCGGCCTCAATCTCGACGACATAGCCGCCACCGAGGACCTGCCGGCCAAGTTCGGCGACCGAGCCCAACAGTACGATGCGCCCACCGTTAAAGAGCGCGACCCGATCGCAAACGCTCTGAACCCGCTCAAGCAGATGCGAGGAGAGCAGAACCGAAACGCCTTCGCTCTTAAAGCCGCGGATGATGCCCAAAAGCTCCGCCGTGGCATGCGGATCGAGTCCCGACGTTGGCTCATCGAGGATCGCGATTTGCGCACCTTTCATCACGATCTCGGCTAGCCCGAGCCGCTGGCGCATACCGCGCGAGAAGGTGCCGACGCGGTTGTCGGCGAATTCGGCGAGCCCGACGCGGTCGAGCGCCGCCGCGATCCGCTTTTCCCGCTCCATCGACCGGAACCCGATCAGCCGCGCGGTGTACCGGAGATTGTCCGCCGCAGTCAGATTGTCATAGAAGCCGACCGTATCGGGGAGATAACCGACCCTTCGCTTGACCGAAAGTGGCTCCCGCGCCGGATTGAATCCGAGTACGCGCACCCCGCCTTCGGAAATTTCGGTCAGACCCAGCATCATCAAGATCGTGGTCGTCTTGCCGGCGCCATTGGGCCCAAGCAGGCCAAAAATCTCGCCGCGTCCGACGCCGAACGAAATATGGTCGACGGCAAGCGCCGACCCATAACTTTTGGTGAGACCGTTAGCCTCGATCACGGCATCGGCAATCATCGGCGACCGAACCTCGCAACCGCGCCAACCATCACCAGCAGCGCAACGCCAATGATGCCCACTCCAGCGATCCCCCACATGGTCGATGTCGTGACGGTGACGCGGAAATTGGTCGATGCCGATTCGCCGCGCGCGGACGCGCGGACGGTCGTCACATAGTCGCCGGCGATGGCCTTTTCCGTAGGCGTAATCAGCGCCTGCACTTCTTTGTTGTCGTTCGGCGCGATGCGGTCGACCGTTTTTGGATCGAAGGTGATCTTCCATCCGCTCGGAGCCGATCCGTTCAACTGGATGTCCTCAGCTGGCGCCGTGCCGGTATTGGTGATGATGATCGGAACCGTTGTCTCCCTGCCGGCTGAGGCGCGGGTGGACACCAGACCCTCTCGGCCGCTGATGTCGAGTTTCGGCTGGCCGGTGATGGTCATGGTCAGATCGGCGGTCGCCGCAGCGTCCTCCGCCGCCACGCGCGCGACGATCTTGTAGTCACCGGCTGCGGCCGTGTTCGGTGGAGTGACTTTGAGTTTGACGTCCTTGCTCTGGCCGGCATCGACCGGGACCGCTTTGAGTTCCTGAGTCCCGTACTGTTCCGTAAACGAGGTATCGAAATTTTGCGGCGCCTGTGCGGACAGGCTCACGGTCAATTTTTTGCCGCTGTCGTTTTTGATGCCGAGCTGATATTCGAAGCTCGATTTCGACGTGCCGCGCAAATCCGGAAGCTGCGGCGTGAGCGTCAGCTTCGCTGGCAGATCCTTAGCAAGCGTCACGGCGATCGGCAGCTGTAAATTCGTGGTGTTTCCCTGCGCGGCCACGGTGACGGTCTGGGTACCCATCGGCGCGTCCTTCGGCACATCCAGCCGCAATGACAGCGACACGCTCGAATTTGCCGCCGGCATCGCCGCAGCAACCGGCTGACCGCCGCCGAGCAAGGTCGCCGTCCAACCGGCCGGCACACCACTGAGCGAGAGCGCGAGACGCTCAGGCGTCATGTTGTAGTTTTGTAATCTGAGGCTGATCGTGGAGGTCTCGCCGGGGCGCAGCGTCACCGCCGGATAATCGCTCATCAGAAAAATGCCTTTGACGTCTTTAGGCGCATCTTCGGCAAAGGCTCGCGACCCCGATGGGATCG
>DASXJB010000137.1:0-17877 GCA_036497645.1 Xanthobacteraceae bacterium | reverse complement strand
CCGTGACCGATCTCGCCCGCGCGCTCGCCGAGGGTGTGCATTCAGCGCGCGTTGGGGTGAAGGCATAGAGACGCGAATAGCGAGTAGCGAATAAATAGTTTCTACTCGCTATTCGCCACTCCCTATTCGCCAGAACCCGTTGAATTCCATTCCTCCACGCCACACATAAAGCGATCATACTGGAGGGGTTGTCATGGCCCGCGATGTGCCCCGCGATTGGATGTGGTCGGAAGCGTGCGAGATGCTGGCGCGCGCCGAACGCATGCATCGCGAGCTGTTTCGGCCGTCGACCCCGCAAGCGCAATGGTCAGCCTGGGAGCCGCCGGTCGATATTCTGGAAACCGAATTTGAAGTTTTGGTACTGGTCGCGCTCCCCGGCGTCGATCCGGACGACGCGCAGGCTTTGATCGAGGACGGCGATCTCGTCATCGCCGGCACGCGCCTCGTGCCGGAGCAATTGCGCACCGCGACGATTCATCGGCTCGAACTTCCGCAAGGACGCTTCTATCGGCGCCTGCGCTTACCGGCCGGCCGCTATGCCGGCGTGCGCCGCGCGGCTGCCGCCGGTTGTTTGATCGTTACACTGCAAAAAGTAGGACCTAATCGTGGCTGAGCAACAAGTGAGCGCAAAAGAGAGCGCGGGCGTTGGCGGCGCCGCGCTGCCGGCTTTGCCGCCCGACGCGCTGATCGTTGTGCCGGTGCGCAACACCGTGCTGTTTCCCGGCCTGGTGTTGCCGATTACGCTCGGTCGTTCGAAATCGATTGCGGCCGCGCAACAGGCCGTGCGCGATCAGCGCCAGGTCGGCATTCTGTTGCAGCGTGCCGCCGAGGTCGAGGATCCGACCGCGATCGACATGCACCGCATGGGTACGCTCGCCAACGTCGTGCGTTACATCACCACGCCCGACGGCAGTCACCACCTTGTCTGCCAGGGCGAGCAGCGCTTCCAGATCGTCGAATATCTCAGCGGTTGGCCGTTTCTGGTTGCCCGCGTCTTGCGGATTCCGGAGCCGGAGACCCGCACGTCTGAAATCGAGGCGCGCTTCGTCAATCTGAAGGCGCAAGCGGTGGAAGCGGTTGAACTTTTGCCGCAAGCGCCGGCTGAGCTCGTCGCCGCGATCCAGTCCGTCGAGGCAGCGCCGGCGCTTGCCGACCTCGCCGCCGCGTACATGGACATCAAGCCGGAAGAGAAACAGGAGATCCTGGAAACCGTCGATATCACCGCGCGGATGGACAAGGTCTCGCGCCTGCTCGCGCACCGCATCGAGGTGTTGCGGCTGTCGCAGGAAATCGGCCGGCAAACCAAGGCGGCGCTCGACGAGCGGCAGCGCGAAGTGCTCTTACGCGAACAGATGGCGGCGATCCAGCGCCAGCTCGGCGAAGGCGAGGAGGGCAAGGCCGCCGAGATGGCCGAGCTCGACAAGGCGATCAACAATGCCGGCATGCCGAAGGAAGTCGAAGATCAGGCGCGCAAGGAATGGCGCCGGCTGCAGCGCATGCCCGAAGCTGCCGGCGAATACGGCATGGTGCGCACTTATCTCGATTGGCTGATCGAGCTGCCGTGGAAACTGCCCGACGAGAAGTCGATCGATATCGGCGAAGCCCGCCGGATCCTCGACGAGGACCATTACGACCTCGAAAAGATCAAGCGGCGGATCATCGAATTTCTCGCCGTTCGCAAGCTCAGCCCGCAAGGCAAGGCGCCAATCCTGTGCTTCGTCGGTCCGCCCGGCGTCGGCAAGACTTCGCTCGGGCAATCGATCGCGCGCGCCATGGACCGCAAATTCGTGCGCGTCAGCCTCGGCGGCGTGCACGACGAGGCGGAAATCCGCGGCCATCGCCGCACCTATATCGGCGCGCTGCCGGGCAATATCATCCAGGCGATCCGCAAGGCCGGTTCGCGCAATTGCGTGATGATGCTGGACGAGATCGACAAGCTCGGCGCCGGCATCCAGGGCGATCCCGGCGCGGCCTTGCTCGAAGTGCTCGATCCGGAACAGAACAATACGTTCCGCGACAATTACCTCGGTGTGCCATACGACTTGAGCCGTGTGGTGTTCATCACCACCGCCAATATGCTCGACACCATCCCCGGGCCGCTGCGCGACCGCATGGAGATCATCTCGCTCGCCGGCTACACCGCCGACGAGAAGATGGAGATCGCGCATCGCTATCTGGTCCGCCGCCAGATGGAGGCGAACGGGCTCAAGCCCGGCCAAGCCGAAATCGACGACGATGCGCTGCGCGAGATCATCCAGAACTACACGCGCGAAGCTGGCGTGCGCTCGCTCGAACGTCAGATCGGCCAGGTGCTGCGCCATGCCGCGGTCCGCATTGCCGAAGACCAGAGTAGCGGGCCGATCCGCATCACCCGCAGCGACCTTGCCGCGATCCTCGGCGCGCCGCAGTTCGAAAGCGAAACGGCAATGCGGACGAGCGTCCCGGGCGTCGCTACCGGGCTTGCCTGGACGCCGGTCGGCGGCGATATCCTCTTCATCGAGGCGACGCGCGTGCCTGGCTCGGGCAAGCTCATTCTCACCGGCCAGCTCGGCGAGGTGATGCGCGAAAGCGCGCAAGCCGCACTCTCGATCGTGAAGAACCGCGCCGCGGCGCTGGGCATCGACGCGAACCGTTTCGAGAAGAGCGACATCCACGTCCACGTGCCGGCGGGCGCGATCCCCAAGGACGGGCCGAGCGCCGGCGTCGCCATGTTCATGGCGCTGGTGTCGCTGATGACGGACCGCACCGTGCGCAGCGATACCGCGATGACCGGCGAGATCAGCCTGCGGGGCCTCGTTTTGCCGGTCGGCGGGATCAAGGAAAAAGTCGTCGGTGCCCATCGCGCCGGGATCAGGCGGATCATGCTGCCGGCGCGCAACCGCAAGGACTACGACGACATTCCCGAGATCGCCCGCAAGGAAGTCGAGTTCATCTGGCTCGAACGCGTCGAGGAAGCGGTCGCCGCGGCGCTCGAGCCGAAAAAGGCCGATGCCGCGCCTGGCACGGTGCCGCAGCTCGTCGGCGCGCAGGCGTAGTTTCCCTGCCCTTTGTTTTTAAATGGCGTCGTCCGGGGTTTATTTTTTCGTTGCGGTGTTGGTTCAAAGAAGACACGCGAAACCAAAGAGGCATCTGGCAAAAACCCTTGCGAAGCTGATAATTGGTCTGACTGCTGCTGCAGCGGCAACATGGCTCGGAACTTCGTCCAGCCGAGCCTATGGCGATGCCCCCTGGTGCGCAGTCTATAGCGTCGGAAGAGATGCTTACTGGGACTGCCAATACCGTACGGTCGAAGAGTGCGTTCCGAATGTAATTGCTGGCAATCGCGGCTTTTGCAATTTGAACCCATGGCCGGGGCCGACCAACACAATCGTGTACAAGCATCAAAAACGACACGTGCGAAAGAATTAAGCTAGCCGTGCCAGCACGCCGTTGCTGTCGCAGTTTGGCCCTGAAGCGATCTACCGCGACGTCTGATTTCTGGCCGTTATCGGGAGCCAAAGCAGACTTAAGTTGGGTAGAAGATTTTGTTCTTCCATGACCCTCTTCAAACGGCCTTTGACCTTCGATCTGGCGAGCGTAGGTAACACCATTGCGCCGCCGATGAGGCTTAATTAACTTGCGCCACGTCGGAACCCATTTTGATCCCGCCTCTCATTTACGATCCTTCTGAAAGATTCCTCTCGCTCTGCCGTGTCGGCAGTTGATCTGTACTTTGAGTCTCAACTCGCATCGTGATCGCGCTAGACGCAGTGTGAATAACTTTGCGGATATTTCCAAGAATTCATTTTGAATCAAGCTCGGAAGGCCTGACCACAGGATCCAAAACTGTGAAATCATCGCTGTCCGAGTCCACCGCCCTAATTTCTCCGGTTTCCGCCAGCGTATTAGAGCTCGCTAGCAGTTATTCGATTAGCGGGTTGGCTTCCAAATATACGAGGCCCGCATGGTGTCAGTCACCCGAACCGGGCAACCCACCACACTGGCCACGCTCATCTCTGAACGATGTCGTGACCTTGGATTGAGTCAGGCGGAATTTGTTAGCCGCGTCGGATGCCGAAATATTGCGAAAGGAATCTTGCTACTCCATCAACTCTTTGACGGGGATGACGCAAGAACAAAAGTACTAATTGAGGCCATTTCCTCCGCGCTTGATCTTCCCGACAATGTGGTTTCTCGCGCCGTTCAAGTCAGTCAACAGTTATTGGATGACCGCAGGCGCCGGCACTTCGAAATAGAACAAGCCATAGGGCGGACCGGAAAAGGCGCCGATTCCGTCGTCCCATATTTGCGCCTCATATCCGGTTGACAGTTTTAGCGGACTGATTCGGCTTTCGTCATCTAAATCGAACCGGAGATCCAAATGGGGCGTACCCCACGATCTGACCGTTATCGCGCTCAAGCACTGCCGAAACGCAAGATTAAAACTCGGGATGAAATTGAGGAACTACGAAAAGAAAACAGGAAGTTGCGTGAACTCGTAGCTCATCTATCAAAGGTTGCCGTGGCTCGAATTACTGAGGCAGCCGAACCCGGAGAGCAGTCGGCTAGTGCTGAAAGTTAATCACCCGACGGCTTTGCTGTCTGCACTGCTGAAAACCGAGTAAGCGGGTGATCTCACCAGGTTTTGCTGCTACCCGCTGAGAAAAAGGCGTCGAAAAACGGGGGCGGCGGGCAAAACGGGATTCCCCGAAATCGGACCCCCGGCAGCCCCTGCCTAGGCCGAAGCAGTTGCAAGCCGCTCCCGCTTCTGCGGGAAAAATTTCTGACTATCCAATTTGTGTTTGCACGGCGCAAAAAAAAGCCCCCGGTGAGGCCGAGGGGCCGTAGAGTTCGATGCATATCCCAACGTGCCTACAACCCGGTGTGTTGTTTGTTGTTCCGGGGGTTATCCGCTGTCTGCCTGGTGGGGTTAATGAGGCCCCCGGTTGCATGAAGCTGCCTGGAATCCACCACGTCCAATTCGGACCATTTTCCAAGCAGTAGTGACTGTCGCTGCCTTTGACGCGATACATCAAGTTGATTTCGCTGTATCGCACTGGACGAGAACCCCTTTTCAGCCGGCGTGGTTTCATCAGACCAAGCTTAGCCCCGGCTTCGGCTGGGGCCTTTTGTTTCCGCTTCCTACAGCTCGGTCATGCGGAAAAGTGCGAAACGGGGAGAACCACAGATTTTCCTACTCTGCGTCACGTTGTGGGCATCGGCCGGTGGTGTAGTCAGCGCACGTGCCTTCGCCTTTGCCTTCGCCGTCCCCGTCTCCAATGGCATCGGCAGAAAACAAAAGCGCGCCACCTTGGCCTCGACACATTGGAAGGGGTGTTGGGGCCTTCCTTTTTCCACAGCCAAAGCGCGATACCCGGAACCAGGCCGCAAAAAAGCCGTCACACGGCCGCTAACTTTGGCTTGTCGGACTAGCCGTCCCCCTTCGCGGAACGAAGAGTGGGGACGAGGTGAAGACTTGAGCCCTTCACTGTCAGTTCGACAACCCAACGATCGCTGTCCAAGAGAACGGCACGTATGGGGGACAAGGCAAAGCCGCTGGTTTCGTGGGCCGGCGGCTTTGCTGTCTGAGCTGCCATCGCGAATTAAAAGCAATTTTTGTGCTGTGCATCACTGCTCACAGCATCGATCCGTATTCCAATAATCGGGCGCTGATATCACCGGACCATCTGTCTACGGATAGGTGGCCAAGAACGGCGCAACCTCTGGCCTCGACATTGGAAGGGTGTCGGGGCTTCTTTTTTCTCAAACTAAAAGCTTGCGAATTTACAAACTCGAACAGCCGCCAGGAAGTTTTTAGTCTCAGCAATGGCAGCATATCAGGACAACGACGCAGTGATCGCGAATACTCCCGCACTGCACATGAGCGCCACGTGTGAGAGCTTCAATATGTGGTAGGGTTTAACGGGCACGGTTCTCGCACCGAGGGAATCCGGATTGATGAAACTGTATGTCACGTTCACCTCGCCATATGCGCGGTTAGCGCGTATTTTAGTGCTGGAAAAGGGTCTCGAAGACCGCGTAGAGATCGTCGCGGCGAAGACGCGCGTCGCGGACAGTCCTTACTATCAGATCAATCCATCTGGACGAGTGCCATACCTTATCGATGATTCAGGCGTTGGCATGGAGGACAGCCAGATCATCTGCGCCTACCTCGACAGCCTAGATGGTAAGCCTCGTTTCCACGATCCCCAGCGCCAAACTGATTGGGCTTACCAGCGACTTGAGTTCGCGGCTCGCAATATGTGCGAAGGGATCTGCGTATGGGTGCGCGAGATGGCTCGACCCGCAGGCGAGCGTTCGCCCACAGTTTTGGCGCATGAGGTAACGCGCGCCCAGCGTATGGCTGATGTATTTGAGGCACGTGTGACCGATCCGCTGATGCTGGGGCCGCCGAATATGGCACGCTTGACCCTCGCAGTGGCTCTCGATGTGGCACGCAGACGCGGCTTCGGCGATCTGACTGATGGCCGCCCGCAGCTCGCCGCCTGGATGCGCTCTATTTCTGAGCTCCCTTCGATGCAAAGGACGGCCCCATCTTAATGCGGCTGCTTTTCGCACTGAACCGACGTGTCGCTATGTCCGCAATCAGGGGCAAAGCAGACATCGTCCGGACATGCCGGAATGTCGCTTTTTGACCCAAGGCGGACATCGTACAGTGTAAGGGTGGGCTCTTTCGGACGCATAGTTGGAGCCGGTACCCGCCGCTGCGCGCACCGAAGTCGCAGGTCGATCCTTAACTTAGTCTTCGCGTGCGAGGTCGAGATGTCCCAATCGGTGGCAGAGATTTTGGTCGATGCTCTCGAGGGCATCGGCGTCAAGCACATATTCGGATTGATCGGGGACTCGCTCAATCCGCTCGCCGACGCGGTGCGTCGTAGCAAGATCGATTGGGTCGGAGTTCGTCATGAAGAAGGCGCCGCGCTAGCTGCCGCTGGCCAGGCCAAGCTCACCGGTCAGCTTGGTGTGTGCTGTGGCACGACCGGACCCGGAAGTACGCACCTCGTCGCCGGCCTCTATGAGGCAGCTCGAGATCATGCTCCTGTGCTCGCGATCTCCGGCGACATGCCGCGAAAAATGCACGGGACGGATTTTATTCAGACTACTGAGCCTGATCTGCTGTTTCGCGACGTCTCGCTTTACACCGAAACAATTTCCTCTTCGGCGCAGGCGCCGGCCGTAATTCATCAAGCCATTAGCGCATCCTATGCAGGACGCGGCGTCGCTCATCTGACGATTCCACAAGATATTTTTGAGTCGAACGCCGAAGGCGGCTTATCGAGTCTGGCGACGCTGAAGCCGCGGCCCGAAATTGTTCCGAACGAGGAAGAGATTGCCGAAGTCACTCGCCGGATCGACGCCGCCAAGACCATCGTGATCATGTGTGGCGCCGGCTGCCGCGGCGCTGCCGACGAGTTGCGCGCCATCTCCGATCGGCTCAAGGCGCCACTTATTCACTCGGTTAAAGGCCAAGACATCATGGCTTATGACGACCCGCATTGGATCGGCGGAATCGGCATGATCGGGACGAAGGCGGTGTACAACGCCGCTATGACGTCCGATCTGTTCTTGATGCTTGGCACCGATTACCCGTATTCGGAGTTTCTGCCGCATAAAGGCGTGGTCGTCCAGATAGACGACCGCGCGGAAGTGCTCGGACGACGGGCACCAACGGTATTAGGGGTTCTCGCGTCCGTGCGCCCTTCGGTAAAGCTATTACTCGACCGCATTTCGGCCAAAAGCGACACCAAATTCTGGGACAACGTGAACGCCGAACGACGTAAATGGGATGCAATGCTCGACAAGCAAGCCGATCCTAACCGGAGTAGGGATCGCATTCATCCGCAAGCTGTAGCGCGAGCAGTCAGCGATCTCGCCAACCAGGATGCAATATTTGTCCTTGATACCGGTCTGAACACATTGTGGTCGGCGAATTGGCTCCGTCAGACAGGATCGCAACGTATAATCGGCTCGTTCAATAACGCCGCAGTCGGAACGGCGATTGCGCAGGCCAACGGCATCCAGGCACTTGATCGCTCTCATCAAGTCATTGCGCTTTGCGGCGATGGCGGATTCAACATGCTCATGAGCGAGTTTCTGACCGCCGTCCACCATAAGCTGCCCGTGAAAGCTGTCATCTACAACAACTCGTCCTTCGGACTGATCACTCTAGAAGCCGAGGGGGTTGGTCTGCCTGCGTACCGAGAAGGAATCGAATTTCCTAATCCGGACTATGTTGCACTAGCGAACGCCTGCGGCGCGCAAGGATTTCGCGCTACTCAACCGAGTGAACTGCACGCCGCGATCAAGCAGGGGCTCGCAGCCGACGGACCCGCGATCATCGATTGCGTTGTAGTGCCAAACGAAATGCCGAACTTTCCGCATGTCGAACTCGATAAGATTGGTCGCTATGCGCTGGCAAAGGCTAGAGAAGTCATGCTTTCGTTCTGTGGCCGCTGAGGCGGACGACCCTCGCGGGCGGCAATCGCCACGCGTTCTCCCGCAAGGCGAGAGGAATCAAAAACGCTCACTCCACGTCCGGCAGGTTCAGCGCGCGATCGACCAGCGCGCCGGCGCGTTTGAAGTCGAAATTGCGGTAGAGGTTCTGCTTCGCCGCGAATGACGGCCCGCCGTAGAATTTTTCATATTGCTGGTGGCGGCTGCCGAATTCCGAACCGAGAAAGTCCCAAATGAGCCGCATCAGCTTGATGCGGCTCTTGGCGTCGGCGGCGCCCGAGCGCATGTAGCGCTCGATGTCGGCGGCGATTTCGGCATTGCCGAAATCGGCGTCCGACGACGGCAAGGTGATGAACGCTGAGCCCGCCATTTCGCGGATGATTTCCAGCATGCGGCCATTGAACTCGGACTGCATCGCGCTGGCGGCGTAGTAGGCCGTCGCCGAGGGCCACAGCACGCCGTCCCTGATCGTGCCCATGGTCTCGTGCGCGAGCAGCATCGACTCGTAGATTGAAACCAGTGCGACCAGTTCGCCCATCATGATCGTGACCGCGGGGTTGGCGGCGTTGCCGGTTATTTCGTTCATGCGCTGCGCCAGTCCGGCCATGAAACGCAGCTTCGTCACGTAGCGTGTCTGCGCCTGATGATTGCCAAGAAGGTGCGAGGGTGTCTTGCGCCACTGGTCGCGCGACAATTCGACATTGCGGTAGATGAAAACGCGTTCCCACGGCACGAACACATTGTCGAAAATGACGTAGCTGTCGGATTCGTCGAACCGGCTCGACAGCGGATAATAGAAGGCGCTGCCGGCGCGCGCGTAAGGCCGCCGCGGGTAGAGCTTGAGTCCCTCGCTCTCCACCGGCACGGCGAGGCAATTGGCATAGTTCTCATCGCCCGGCTGCAACGGCTGGATGCAGCTTAATTGAATGTAGTCGCACAGCGCGCCGCCGGTGGCGAGCTGTTGCGCGCCTTTGATGACGATGCCGTCATCACGCTCTTTGACCACGCCGGCATAAAGCGTTGGATCGCTCTGCTGATGCGCCGGCTTGGAGCGGTCGATCTGCGGCGGCACGATCGCGTAAGTGCAATAGATGTGATTGTCGCGCATGAATTCGTAGAAGGCGACGAGATTGTCGGCGAATTGCTGGCCGGCGGCTGCAAAAAACTGCGGCGTCGAGGCATAGCCGACAAAGAAGCCGGCGACGTGATCGGGCGCGCGGCCCATCAGCCCGAAGGTCGCCTCCGCCCAAGTTTCCGAAAACAGGCGGCGCGCCCGCAGATCGGCATGCGTTCGCGGAATCTGCCAGGCGCGTTGCACCGCCGCACCGGTTTTGGGCGAGACGAAAGTCATGCGCTCGCGCAGTTCCGGCGCCCCGGCGATGTCGTAAAGGCCAGCGATCGAGCGCGCCGCGCCGCTAAATGCCGGATGGGTGGTTACGTCTTTGACCTGCTCGCCGTCGACGAATACCCGCCGTCCGTCTTTGAGCGAGCGAAGATATTCGGCACCTGTGCGCATCGGCAGTTCTCCCCGGCTGGGCTTATTTAGCGCGAGCAGGGCGATCGTAACATCAGGGAAAACCGCAGGAAAAGTGGCGGACGTGTCGGCTAGAGTTTAGTGGAGCATGATCTTTTCGGAAAACCGGTCGCCACTTTTCCGGATCATGCTCTAGTAGACGTCGGTTTGGTAGCGGCTGGATTTCTTAAGCTCGGCGAGGAATACGCCGGCTTGCTCGAGCGAGCGTGCGCCATGCTCGGCGATAATATCGAGAAGAGCGCGCTCGGCGTCTTTGCCCATCGTGATAGCGCCGCAGACATAGATATGCGCGCCCTCGGCGATCCAGCCCCACAGATCGCGGCTGGCCTCGCGCATGCGGTCCTGCACATAGAACTTACGCGCGCCGTCGCGCGACCAGGCCAGCGACAGCCGGGTTAGAAAGCCGGCCGCGTTCATGCCGGCGAGCTCATCCTCGTAGAAGAAATCGTAGTCGCGCCGCTGATGACCGAAGAACAGCCAATTTTTGCCGGGCGCTTTTGCTGCCCTGCGCTCGTGCAGAAAGGCGCGGAACGGAGCAATGCCGGTGCCGGGTCCGATCATGATGATCGGCACGGACGGATCGCGCGGCAGTGCGAAGCCTTGCGCCTTCTGTACATAGGCTCTGAGTTTTGCCCCCGACGGAATACGCTCGGCCAGGAATGTCGAAGCCACGCCAAGCCGGCGGCGGTCGCCCAATGTGTAGCGCACCGCATCGACGGTGATCGCCACGCGGCGCGGGTCGATTTTGGGCGAGCATGCGATCGAATAGAGCCGCGGCTGCAGCGGGTCGAGCGATTCGACGAATGCTTCCGGATCGGGCCGGATGCCAGGAAATTTTTGCAAAGCCGCCAGCACGTCGAGCGTCGCGGCGTCGCCATCCGGATCGGCGCCGCGCGCGAGCTCCTTCGCCTTCTGCCGGCGCTCGCCGCCAGTGATGTAGGAGATCAGCTCGAACAGCATGTCCGGCGCCACGCCGAGCGAGGAACCGTCGCTCAACACTTCGCGCAAGGAACGGTCTGCAATCGGAAAATCCGGAGGCGCGCCGATGGCCGCGATCACCGCGTCAACCAAAGCCGGATGATTTGAGGGAACGATGCCGAGCGAATCACCGACCGAGTAGGTGATCCCGGAATCCGCTAGATCCAGTTCGATGTGCCATGTTTCTTTACTGGAACCGGCCTTGTTCAAACGGGTGCGGGACAGGAAAGCGACCTCGGCAGGATGGTTACGCGACGGCGCCGGAACCGCGGTCGTGGCGGGCTCCGCGTGCGCCGGGACCGGCGCCGGTTCTTTGGCGATTGCCGGCGCGCTTACTTTGGCCGCTTGGACGTTGGCGGGTTTGGCCGCGGCGGCGATCGCGCCAAATTCGGAATAAAGCGTCTTGAGCATCCGCGCGGTTTCCTTGCCGCCCGGTACGCAAAGATTCAACCGCTCCTCGCTTTTGAGGAAGATCGCATTGGCGTAATCCTCGCAATTGTATCCGCACTGGCTGCAATCCTGCTGGCCCATCGCCGCCATTATTCGCCGTCGCAGCGGCCGGCTTTCCGCTAGCTGCATGCGCTCGGTGAGCGGCATGGCGGGATCGTGCCAGGGCGCCTGTCCGTCATCGCCGTCATTGAGGGGGCCGCGCGATTCCGCCGCCACGCCAACCGTGGGCAGCAGCGCCGCGCTTTCCGCCACGGTGAGCGGATTGACCCCGCTATCGAGCGACAACAATCCGGCAAGAAAGCCGTTCAGCCAGGTGCGCTGCTCCGGTGAAAATGGCGCCGTTTCCGGGATCAAAGTCGGGAGCGGCGGAGGCGTCGTGTGGGTCATTTGCCCGCCTGCGTCTCGAACAAAGCTTTCAGCGCGTCGATGTCATGCCGGCGTGTGAAATCGGAGAAGCTTTCTTGCGTCCCGGCGCGATTGGCGAGATAGGCTTTGAGCATCCGTTCGATTGTCGCCGGCGCATCGTCGGCTTTGACGTCGCGGTATATTTCGCGGCCGCATTGCGCCTGCGGGCCGAAACCGCCGCCGACATGGATGTGATAGGCCTCAGCCCCATCTTCGTCGTCGGAGCCTTTGTCGTGGGAGCTTTGGGTCTTGGTGCCAAGGAGCCCGATGTCGCCGATGTAATGCTGCGCGCAGGAATTCGGGCAGCCGGTGAGATGAATGTTGAGCGGGGAATCGAGCGCCACGCGGCTCTCGCACCACTGCGCGATCGCTTCGGCGTGCCGCTTGGTATCGGACATGGCGAGGCGACAACCGACATTGCCGGTACAGGCAACGAGACCGGCGCGGATCGAGGTCGCTTTGGTCGAGAGCGACAGCGCCGCGATGGCGGCTTGCGCTTCGGCAAGGCGCGCTTGCGGCACGCCTGAGATCAACAGGTTTTGCCAGACGGTGAGCCGAATATCGCCGTCGCCGCATTCGCGGGCGACTTCGGCGATGCCGCGCATCTGGTCGGCCGTGAGTTTGCCGACCGGCAGCACAATGCCAATCCAAGAATAGCCGTCCTGTTTCTGCCGATGTGGGCCGATATGCGCCAAGCGGTCGAAGGCCGGCCGCGGCGAAATGGCGTCCAAAGGCGCGCGCACGAGTTTGCGGCCAAGCTGTTCTTCAAGCGCGGCGACGAATTTTTCAAAGCCCCAGGCGTCGAGCATATATTTCAGGCGCGCCTTGGCGCGATTGGTGCGGTCGCCGTGATCGATAAAGATCCGCACCACGGCGTCGGCCACCGCTGTTGCCTCCGCCGGCTTGACGATCACACCGGTATCGCCGGCAAAGGTGCGATGACCGGTCACGCCGCCGAGCATCAGCCGAAACCAAATGCCAGGCTCAATGCCGTGACCGTCGTTTACGCGCACGGCCTGAAATCCAATGTCGTTAGTATCCTCGAGCACCGGGATCACGCCGCCGCCGTCGAAGCCGACATTGAATTTGCGCGGAATGCCGTACAGCGAGCGATCGTTGAGAATGTGAAAGTGCCATTCGCGGGCATAAGGCCTGGTATCGATCAGCTCCTGCGGGTCGATGCCGGCGGTCGGTGTGCCGGTAACGTTGCGGATATTGTCGGCGCCGGAACCGCGCGAGCACAGACCAAGGTCCTGGATCGCTTCCACCATGGCGACTGCGTTCTTCGGTTCGACTTCGCGCATTTGCAGGTTGGCGCGCGTCGTCACGTGGGCGTAGCCGCCGGCATAGCGTTGGGCGAGATCGGCGACGCCGTCAAATTGCCAATGTTTGAGAATGCCGTTGGGGATGCGCAGCCGGCACATGTACGATTTTTGCGCCGGCGCACAGTAAAACAGGCCGAAGAAACGCCAGCGGAAATTGTCGTCAGCTTTCGGCGCTTCGTTCTTCAGCGCCTGGTCTTTCAGCCGCTCGTAAGCATCGAACGGATGAAGCTCGCGTTTGAATTTCTCCGGATCAGAGAGCTTGCCCCCGGCCTTGATCGCGCGATCTTGGGCGCGCAAAGCTGCGGCGTCGGGCCCAGTCGGCTCCGCCGCGGCGGCGGCGCCATTCGGCGCCGTGAAGGCAACAGGCGCCGTCCCATTGCCGCTTGCCGGACGCAGAGTCTTTGCGATCTGCAGTCCGGTCATCAAGCCTTCGAGGTAGCGCTTCTGCTCTGGTTCGAAATCGCCCGGCATTGGCTGTTCCGTTTGAAGACCTCCGTCTAAGCGCAGCACATCACGCTTCTTGCAACCGATCCGGTTCTATTCGGCGGGGACGCCGGTCGGGGTCGGCGCCAAGACTTTGGCGACGACGCGCGGCTTGTAGGTGGCGTAAATGGCGAAGCCGGTGAACAGAAAGCCGCCGACCAGATTTCCGAGCGTGACCGGAATCTGATTCCACAGCCACCAATCCGCGACCGTGACCTTGGCGCCCATCATCATTCCAGTCGGAATGATGAACATATTGACGACTGAATGTTCGAAGCCTTGCGCGAAAAAGATGAAGATCGGCATCCACGCGCAGGCGATTTTGCCGATCACCGAGTTCGTGGTCATCGCCAGCACGATGGCGAGACAGACCAGCCAGTTGCACAGCATCGCTTTGACAAAGACGGTGACCATGCCGGCGAAACCGAGCGCCGAATAGCCGATCGTCTTCGCCTCGGCGACCTGCACGATGCGGGCGGCAACGCCGGCCGGCGCCGCGGTGCCCATATTGGTGAGCGCAATCGCGATCAGCGTGCCGTAGGCGACGCTGCCGATCAGATTGCCGATGAAGACCCAGCCCCAATTGACGACAACGGCCGAGGCGCTGGCCTCGCGGTTGAGCCAGGGCAGCGGCACGAGCGCAAAGCTTCCGGTGACGAGTTCGAGACCGAGCAACACGATGCTGATCAGCCCGACCGGAAAGATCAGCGCGCCGACCAGCGGCAGGTTGCTCTGTACCGCACCGGTAAAGGCGAGGCTCGTGGCGACGCCGAGAATGGCGCCGGACAGCATGCCCCGGATCAACAGATCGCGCGGCGCCAAAGCAAGCTTGCGCCTACCGGTTTCGACCATCGCCATCGCGACGTCGGCCGGTTTCACATAATCGATTGTGTCCATCATTTGCTCCTTCATGCATTCGCCGCCCGCGCGCCTTGAGCGTGAAGCTTCGGCGCGAAGCCGTTTGCTCGTGATCCGCAAGATGCGTGCCATGCCGATGCTGTGCGGCAACATGTAATTCTCTTAGGTATTACAGTGGGTTATTTCTTGCGGCGGGGGTACAATTAGAGCCGCGCTTGCTCGTTTAAGCCGCATCCCGCCTGTGTCTTGTGCACTGCACAAAATACAGGCAGCGAACTCGATCAATCCGAGGAATGGTCAGGATGCCGCGTCCGCGGCCGCAACGCTTGGCGCCACGCGCCACTCCTTGCCGACGCCAGAGCTCTCCGGAAACACCAGCGATTTGATGACGACCGCCACCGCGCCCGACATATCGAGAATGGCGCCGATATCGATGTAGTCGAAATCTTTAAGTTCGAGCCCGTCGATGGAGACGATCGGAGTGGAAATTTTCATTTCCTCGCAAAAATGAATCCCGATCAGGCCGCCGACATCGCCGTCGCCGACGAGCACGATCGGATGGCCATGGGCGAGGATCGGGGCCAGCCCGCCGAGAATACCTCGGCACAAATCGTCGAGCCGCCGGAATGTCGCCGAGCCGCGCCATGGCAAGAACACCGCCACCGCATTGTCACCGCCGTCGAGTTCGCGTCGCTTGAGCGCAGAACGGATGGCTATCGCCACTGCGGCGGGCTCGATCTTGTCGCCATCGAGCGGCAGTGCCGGCGCGATCACCGGGACGTTGCGCAGCGGCAGGGTTTCGAGCGGCGAGACGAAGATCGTACTGCCTGACACCTGTACGGTATATTGAGCCGCGCCGATGACCGTGGCGCGAATGCGCGCCTCCGGGCGCGCCAGCTGCAGTCCATTTGTGAGGCGTCCGCGCAATTCGCTGGCGAGTTGCAGACCAAGATCGCCGTAGGATTTTATCTCGCCGCCATAGATGTATTCGGAGACCCCGCCGGAAAAACTCACGTCGGAAATGTCGCCGCGCCACGTGAGCGGATCGAGCCGCAACAAGTCGGCGCCACCGGCCTTCGGCGAGCCGCCGCGCATCGCCTCGAATAGGCTGTCGGCCATGCTGGCCGCGAGCGCACGGGCGTCTTGCTCGGCGAGGACCGCGCCGGGCTCGAGCTTAAGCCCGAGCGCCGCGCCGATCCGGCGGCCCGCCTCTTCCATCCGCACGATGCGCCGCGCCTCATCGATAACGATCAGCCGGGCGCCGACGTCAAGCGCGGTGACGTCGACGACCTTGCCGTCGGCGCAGACCGCGATTTTTGCGGTGCCGCCGCCGACGTCGATGTTCATCACCGGCGCGCCATTGCGGATCGAACGCGCGGCCGCGCCGGAGCCGTAAGCGGCCATCACCGATTCCAAGCTGTCGCCGGCGCTGACCGCGACCAGACGGCCGGCCTGACGCGCGAACAATTCCCCGATGCGCCGCGCATTGCGCCGCCGCACCGCGACGCCGGTCAGAATCAGCGCGCCGGCATCGATCTCGTCGGGGTCGACTTTGGCGTCGCCATATTGCCGCTCGATGAACGCGCCAAGTGCATCGGCGTCGATGGTGTCCTCCGCCGCGTAAGGCGTGAGCAGGATGTCGGATTGATAAAAGCTCTCGCGCTCGGTGACGACATAGCGGCTGTCGAGCCGCTCCAACACGATCCGCGAGAATACGAGATGCGAGGTCGACGATCCGATATCGACCCCGACCGAAAGCACGCACAGCTGGTCCTCTTCGCCGAAGGTGCGCCCGGTATTGGAGAAGAAAATGCGGCCGCCTTGGATGTCTTCGGTCATACGCGATATTCTCGCCGCGTCATTGCCGGGCTTGCCCCGGCAATCTCGACCCTCACGCTTGGCGTTTCAAGACACAGGATGCGCGGGTCAAGCCCGCGCATGACGGCCGCTAAAAATCTGACGATCATTCCTTCGGCAGCAATCCACGGTAATCGCGCTCATAATATTCCGGCCGCATCCGGTTTTCGGCGCCTTCCTGCCGCATGCGCTCGGCGTATTCCTGCCGCAGAAACGGGTCCTCCATGTAATAGGGGATCGCAGTGCCGCCTTCGGGAATGTCCATCGCCGTATAATCGATATGTTTCTCGCCCGGCGGTCCCGGCTCGCGGCCGGGATTGTGCGGGCCAAACCATGCCGTGAGACGAAACGGGTCTTTCGATGCGCCGAAATGCTGGTGAAACCAGCGCGCGCCGCCGGGCGCCGCCGACACCATGCCGACCGGCTCGTAATCGACACGTTTGACGTACTCGCCCTTGCCGTCTTTCCACGGCGTCAGGCCCAGATGCTCCGGCCAGGTATAGGTGTAACCCTTGCCTTTGATGCAGATCAGCACTGCCGCCGAAGTGTGCGCGTGTGCCTTGGAGTAGTGACCGTTCTCGTGCTGGCCGATCCAAAGGTAAAAGGTATTGCCGGTCATGAACGGTTCGACCCGCCGCCAGCCGGGTGAGCGGCGGTTGTCGAGCGGCAAATCGCAATTGATGATATCGGGAATGAAATTGGTTCGCCGCATCGCCAGGCCGCGCACCGGATCCGGCTCAATGTCGTCCTTGTATTTGTAGAAATCGTCAGCGCCGGAAAACCGGTCGCGAAACTGATAGGGGCAGTTGAAGATCGCATCGACATTGTTGACGAGATTCATCAGATTGGGCGCCGTTGTGCCGGCGAGCAGGAGCGCCGGCGCCGAACTGGCGTTGACGATGCGGTGCATCGCATTCACCGGAATCGAAAACAGCGACCCTTTCTGCCATTCGAAAGCGTGCCGCTTGTTGTCGCCTTCGAGCCAGACCTCGGTCGAGCCACGACCTTCAACGACCAGATAAATTTCTTCGTAGAGATGCTTTTCAACGTTCAGCGCGCCGGCGCCCGGCACTTCAACGACATAACAACCCCATTTGCCCTCGGTGCCGTGCAGCTGAATGTGGCTGCCGCGGCCGCCCATGCGCGGCCATGGCTGCAGCGGCAGATTTTGGACTTTGCTCACCCCGATGTCGCGATAAACCGGAACGCCTTCGGATTCCATGAATAGATCGTAAGGCGTCTTCGGACGGCTGAACTTACCGAACCCGGCGCGCTTGAAGCCCGATGGTTCGTGCCAGTGGACCTGCCCGGCGATCTCATGCATGACGGTACTCTTGCAGTCCCCGCTCTGTCCTTTTCGAGCAATGACCCTGTTCGAGCAATGACGGGTTTGCGACATGCCGCGGCGATGGTGACCAAAAGCGGCGAATTTGTCGCTCGATTGCCTAGGCACGCACCCCATGTACAATGGGCGATAAGCGGTTGCAACGGGCGTAAACTGCGCGATATCGCTCGTTGCTGCATGAAGGTTTA
>DASXJB010000136.1:0-2598 GCA_036497645.1 Xanthobacteraceae bacterium | reverse complement strand
CAATTTGGCGAGGCCCGTGCGGGTCGTTACATTAGTTGCATGTTTGGTCTGCCCCGAACTCATGAGCGGCCCCGCAACGTCCGGCTGGACACGCTGATCCGCCTGCGCTGGCTCGCGGTATGCGGCCAGTTGGCGGCCGTTGTCGTGGTGCATTTCGGCCTGGAATTTGAAGTTCCGATATGGGCGTGCCTTGCGGTTATCGCGCTCGCGGCGCTTCTGAACGTGGCGCTGCGGGTCAGCTTTCGTCAGACTCAATGGCTCGAGCCGGACCGCGCGGCCTGGCTGCTGACGTTCGATATCGCGGAGCTCGCCGCGCTTTTGTACCTCACCGGCGGCCTGGAAAATCCTTTCGCCTTTCTTCTCCTCGGCCCGGTGTTGATTTCGGCGACTGCGCTGCCGCCGCGCATGACCTTGCTGATCGGCACATTCGCGATGTTCTGCGCCACGATGCTGGTGTTCCTGCATTACGATTTGCCGTGGGATGCCGAGAACCCGCTTGAACTTCCCGAAATCTACATGGTGGGCGTCTGGCTCTCGATCCTGCTCGCTATCGGCTATATCGGCGTTTACACTTGGCAGGTCGCCGAGGAAGCGCGCCAACTCTCGGACGCGCTGGCCGCTACCGAACTGGTGCTGGCGCGCGAGCAACATCTGTCCCAGCTCGACGGGTTGGCCGCCGCAGCCGCCCACGAACTTGGCACGCCGTTATCGACCATCACCGTCGTGATCCGCGAGATCGAGCGCGCGCTCGAGCCCGGCTCGCCATACGCCGACGACGTCAAGCTCTTGCGCGAGCAAGCGCAGCGCTGCCGTGAGATTTTGGCCAAGATCACCGAACTGCCGGCGGCGGGCGAGCCGTTCGACCGCATGCCGCTCTCTGCCCTGATCGAGGAAGCGGTGGCGCCGCACCGCAATTTCGGCGTTTCAATCGTGGTCGCTGACCCGCCCAACCGGGCCGGCGAACCGTCCGGAGAGCGTAATCCCGCAATCCGTTACGGCCTCGGCAATCTGATCGAAAATGCGGTGGATTTCGCCCACAGCCGGGTGGAGGTCGCCGCCCACTGGACGGCGCAGGAGGTCAGCATCACCATCAGCGATGACGGGCCTGGCTTTGCTCCCGAAGTCGTCGATCGGCTCGGCGCGCCCTATGTCACCCATCGCCGGCCCGGACCCCGTGGTTCGGACGCCGACGAAACCGCGCTGTTTGGACTCGGGCTCGGCTTTTTTATCGCCAAGACGCTTCTGGAGCGCTCCGGGGCCAAGCTCGCGCTGATCAATCAGGCGCCGCCGCTGCACGGCGCCACCATCACCGTGACCTGGAACCGGGAAGATTTTGAAAGTTCGCTCGCATCTCCACCACTTGAGGCCGAGGCTGTCTCTTCATAACTGTAAGTGACCAGCCGGGATGGTACCAACAGAGACGAGGCCAACTCGGTTTGCAAGTCCTAGGGTTGGAAACTGCGATGAACGATGCCGGATCAAGCTCGATGCCGACCGAGCGTTCGCTTCTGATCGTTGAGGACGACAAGTCGTTCCTGCAGCGCCTGGCCCGCGCCATGGAAGGCCGCGGCTTTACGGTAACGACCGCTGAATCGGTTAGCGACGGTCTTCTCCAAGTCGAAAAAGCCGCGCCCGCATTTGCGGTGGTCGACATGCGGCTCGGCGACGGCAACGGTCTCGATGTTATCTCGGCAATGAAGAAGCGCCGTCCGGAAGCGCGCGCCATCATTCTCACCGGCTACGGGAATATCGCGACCGCGGTGAATGCGGTGAAGCTCGGTGCGGTCGATTATCTGGCCAAACCGGTCGATGCCGACGATGTCGCCGCGGCGTTGCTCGCTCTCGACAACAAAAAGATCGAGCCGCCGGAAAATCCGATGTCGGCCGACCGGGTCCGCTGGGAGCACATCCAGCGCATTTATGAATTGTGCGGCCGCAACGTTTCGGAAACCGCGCGCCGCCTCAACATGCACCGCCGCACGCTGCAGCGCATCCTGGCCAAGCGCGCTCCCAAATAATGCGTTTTCTGGCCGCGCAGTTGCCTTGACGGGCTGGGCTCCCGCCTGGCGCCTAGAACTCGCCGTTGTAAGGTCCCTGCGGGTCGGCAACCGCCTGCAGCCGCAACGCCGCCGCGTGGGCAAAGCGCAAGGTCACCGATCTGCGGGTTGCGGCAGGAATGCGCTGCTCCGGCGCTTCGCTCACGATCGAGGCGCCGAACGCGTCGGCGACGATCAGCCCGGCCTCAGCCGGGAAAATATCGCCAGGCACTCCCGCATGCGTGGCGAAGAACAACCGATCGCAATGCCGCCGGTAATCCATCCATTTTTGGTCGGCCCGGAAATCGGCCACCGAGGATTTTATCTCGACAATGATGATTTCACCGTCGCCGCCCAGCGCGACGAGGTCGGCGCGCCGCCCCGACGGCAGCGGCAGTTCACTGACGACGCAATAGCCGAGGGCGTACAAATAGCGCGCGGTGCCGCGGGCGATTGCGAGCGCCGTTTCCGATTGGCGCCCGTCCACCAAAGGCGAGTCTGAAGGCGCGATCCTGGCGGCCACGCTGGCAGACACGTCGGACGGAACGTTCATGCTGAGAAT
>DASXJB010000135.1:0-12619 GCA_036497645.1 Xanthobacteraceae bacterium | reverse complement strand
GATGGCGGCGTCGGTCTGGATGAAGAACTGATAATCACTGATGCCAACCTGGGTGCGCGCCACCGCCGACACGATGCCGTGTGTCACAGTCTGGCCGACGCCGAACGGATCGCCGATCGCCAGCACCACGTCGCCGACCTGCAACTCGTCGGAATCGGCGAATTCCAGCGTCGGAAACGGCTCCTTGGCGCCTTTGATGCGCAGCACGGCGAGATCGCTGCGCTGATCTTTCAGAACGATATCGGCTTCGAACTCGCGCTTGTCGGCAAGCGCCACTTTGACCTGACTGGCGCCGTCGATGACATGATAGTTGGTGACCACGAGCCCTGCCGGATCGACGATCACGCCCGAGCCGAGCGAGCGCTCGACCTGCTCGCGCGGCACCGCGCCGAAGAATTGCCGGAAGAACGGATCGGCCAGGAACGGATTGTTGTTGGCGACGATGCGTGCGGCGTAGACATTGACCACCGCGGGCGCGACGCGTTTGACGACCGGCGCAAACGACAGTTCGAGCTGGCGGGCGGAAGCCGGGACCTGCCGCCCTTGAGCGAGCGCATCGGGCATTGCAGCCAACAACAGGCAAAGCGCAGCGGCGATGAAAAGTGCAGGCGGCATGAACACCTCGATTCGATACGCCCATATATTGGCGCCGGACCGAGGCCGCAGCAGGGCGGCGACGCCGCTGACATTTCGTCAGGTCAGGCCGGCGCGGGTGCTTCCGCCTCGACGCGCTCCTGCACCGGGCCGGAGTCGAGTCCCTTGGCGTCGACGTCACGATCGACAAATTCGATCACCGCAACCGGCGCGGAATCGCCGTAACGGAAACCGGCCTTGAGCACCCGCGTATAGCCGCCGTCGCGGTCCTTGTAGCGGGGGCCGATCACCTCGAATAGTTTCTTCACCATGGCGATATCGCGCATTTGCGCGATCGCCTGCCGGCGCGCATGCAGCCCGCCGCGCTTGCCCAGCGTGACAAGCTTTTCCACCACCGGACGCAGGTCTTTCGCCTTCGGCAGCGTGGTGACGATCTGCTCGTGCTTGATGAGCGAAGCGGCGAGATTCGCCAGCATGGCGCGGCGATGATCCGAGCGGCGGTTGAACTTGCGGTGGGTCTTGGCGTGACGCATTCAGATACCAGTGTTCAGTAATCAGTAATCAGATCTTCTGATTACCGACCACTGACTACCGACTCCTGTTCAGTAGTGATCCTCGAAGCGCTTGGCCAGCTCCTCGATATTCTCGGGCGGCCAGCCCGGCACTTCCATGCCGAGATGCAGGCCCATCTGCACCAGCACTTCCTTGATCTCGTTGAGCGACTTTCTGCCGAAATTCGGCGTGCGCAGCATCTCCGCTTCGGTCTTCTGAACGAGATCGCCGATATAGACGATGTTGTCGTTCTTCAGGCAATTGGCCGAGCGCACGGAGAGTTCGAGCTCGTCGACCTTCTTGAGGAAGGCGGGATTGAAGGCGAGGTCGGGGATCGCCTCGTGCGCGGTTTCGCGCTTGGGCTCCTCGAAATTGACGAACACGTTGAGCTGGTCCTGCAGGATGCGCGCGGCGTAAGCGAGCGAGTCCTCGGGGCTCACCGCGCCGTTGGTCTCGATCGAGAGCGTCAGCTTGTCGTAGTCGAGGATCTGGCCCTCGCGGGTGTTCTCGACCTTGTAGGAAACCTTGCGCACCGGCGAATAGAGACTGTCGACCGGAATGAGCCCGATCGGCGCATCTTCGGGGCGATTGCGCTCGGCCGGCACATAGCCCTTGCCGGTATTGACCGTGAACTCCATCCGGATTTCGGTGCCCTCGTCGAGCGTGCACAGGACGAGCTCGGGATTGAGCACCACGATGTCGCCGACGGTCTGAATGTCGGCGGCGGTGACGGTGCCGGGACCCTGCTTCTTCACCACCATGCGCTTGGGACCGTCGCCCTGCATCTTGATGGCGATGTCCTTGATGTTGAGCACGATGTCGGTGACATCCTCGCGCACGCCGGCGATCGAAGAGAACTCGTGCAGCACGCCGTCGATATGCACCGACTGCACGGCGGCGCCCTGCAGCGAGGAGAGCAAAATGCGCCGCAGCGCATTGCCCAGCGTCACGCCGAAGCCGCGTTCAAGCGGTTCTGCCACGACGGTCGCCGCGCGCCGCGTGTCGGCGCCGGCGCTGACCTGCAATTTATTGGGCCTGATCAGTTCCTGCCAATTCTTCTGGATCGTCACGTTATCACCCATCGCGTTGCGCGGCGCGTTCGGCTCGCGCACCCCATTCCGCTCCCTGGGGTCAAAATTGGGTTCAAGATCGAGCGGCGGCAGATGTTGCACTTCGTCCATCGGCCGGAGGTCCTATACGCGCCGCCGCTTACGCGGGCGGCAGCCATTGTGAGGGATCGCGGTCACGTCCCGGATTGAGGTGATGGTGAAACCGGCGGCCTGCAAGGAGCGCAGCGCCGATTCCCGGCCCGAGCCAGGGCCCGCCACCTCGACTTCAAGGGTTCGCATCCCATGCTCTTGCGCCTTTTTCGCCGCGTCCTCGGCGGCGACCTGCGCGGCATAGGGGGTCGATTTCCGCGAGCCTTTGAAACCCATCGTGCCCGACGACGACCAGGCGATCGTATTGCCCTGCACGTCGGTGATCGTGATCATCGTGTTATTGAAGCTTGCGTTCACATGCGCGACGCCGGAGGCGATGTTCTTGCGTTCGCGCCGGCGGACGCGCGTGGCTTCCTTACCCATTCTGAACCCTTTCGCGGCTCGGAGCCGGCTGCTCCGCTGCCGTCATATGTGACTGTTGCACGCGCTATTTCTTCTTGCCGGCAATTGGTTTGGCCGGGCCTTTGCGGGTCCGGGCGTTGGTATGGGTGCGCTGACCGCGCACCGGGAGGCCGCGCCGGTGGCGCAAGCCCCGATAGCAGCCGAGATCCATCAGCCGCTTGATGTTCATGGCGACTTCGCGCCGCAGATCGCCCTCGACGGCATAGTCGCGGTCGATCACTTCGCGTAGCTGCAACACTTCCTGGTCGGTGAGCTGCGACACTCGGCGCGATTCGGGGATTGAGACTTTTCCCAGGATTTCGTGAGCCTTAGCGCCGCCGATCCCGTAGATATATTGGAGCGCGATGACGATGCGCTTGTTGGTCGGCAGATTGACGCCAGCGATACGAGCCAAGTCAGTTACTCCTTGCGGCGGCCGGGCCGCACGGCGGGCGGCCGCTGTTCATCGGTTCCAATGTCACCTTGAGAAGGCCACAAACGTAAAAAGCCAACGGCTGCCTGCCTTTGCGGCCCGGCATCGCTGCTCAATCTCCGACTGGATATTTGAGACTTATTAATGGACTCCGCACGCTTTCGTCAACCTCGGCAGGGGATTTCTTGCACAAAACTTGCTTTGCCGGCCTGCCCACCTGCTGGCACCGCCCGGAAAGCCCGCCTACCCCTGTCGCAGCTGACCGCCGATGCCGCCAAATAGCCGCAGGGGCTGATTTTTTTCCTATTCTGAGCGACTCCGGCTAAAGCGCCAGCTTTAATGGCTGATCCGCTCGCTTTTGTGCGCGGGGTGACCGCCTCGGGCCAAGCCGGCCAAGACCTTGTCGATCGCCGCGGTAACGTCTGAAATCGGCGCCATGCCATTGACCGTGCGCAGGACGCCCTCCTGCCGGTAATAGGCGATCAGCGGGGCGGTCTGTTCCCGGTATGCCTTGAGCCTGGTGTGCAGCACGTCCGCGTTATCGTCCTCGCGCAACGACTCGCCGCGTGCCTTCATTTCCGCGATCCGGCTCTCGATCCGCTTGATCAGCGCCTCCTCGTCGACCCGCAGCTCGATCACGGCATCAAGCGCGAGCCCCTTCCCTTTGAGGATACGGTCGAGCGCCGCCGCTTGCGGCACGGTGCGCGGGAAGCCGTCGAGGATAAAGCCGTTGCGCGCGTCCGGCTCGGCGATGCGCTGACCGACAAGATCGACCACCACGCCGTCGGGCGCGAGCTTGCCGTGGGCAATGATGTCCTGGACTTTGCGGCCGATCGGGGTTGCACTTTTGATGGCTTCGCGCAGCATATCCCCGGTGGAGAGCTGAACAATTTTGTGTTTTGCGGCGAGACGCTGGGCTTGTGTTCCCTTGCCAGCCCCCGGCGGGCCGAGCAGGATCAATCTCATCGACGGCGCCCCCGCAATTTCGACCGCTTGATCAGCCCTTCGTATTGGTGCGCCAACAGATAGCCTTGCACCTGCGCCACGGTGTCCATGGTTACGCTCACCACGATCAGGAGCGAGGTGCCGCCGAAATAGAACGGCACGGCGGCGTAGGAAATCAGCATTTCCGGAAACAGACAAACCACCGCCAGATAGGCGGCGCCGATCACGGTTATTCGCGACAACACGTAGTCGATATATTCGGCGGTACGCTCGCCGGGCCGGATGCCGGGAATGAAGCCGCCGTGCTTCTTCAGGTTGTCCGCGGTCTCGGTCGGGTTGAAAACGATCGCAGTATAGAAAAACGCGAAGAACACGATCAGCCCGACATAGAGCAAAAGAAACAACGGCCGTCCGTGGGCGAGTTGCGTAGTGATGGCGGTGAGCCACCCGGGTCCCTGCCCCGAGGTGAAATTGGCGACCGTGGTCGGCAGCAACAACAGCGAGGAGGCAAAGATCGGCGGAATGACGCCCGAGGTATTAAGCTTGAGCGGCAGGTGCGAAGATTGGCCCTCGAACATGCGATTGCCGACCTGCCGCTTGGGATATTGAATCAACAGCCGCCGTTGCGCCCGCTCCACGAACACGATGAAGGTGATCACCGCGACCGCCATCACTAGCACGATCAGGATCAGCCCGGTCGAGAGCGCGCCCTGACGGCCGAGTTCGAGCGTGCCGGCGATCGCCGACGGCAATTGCGCGACGATGCCCGACATGATGATCAGCGAGGTGCCATTGCCGATGCCGCGCTGGGTGATCTGCTCGCCAAGCCACATCAAAAAGATCGTGCCGCCAGTGAGCGTGATCACGGTCGAGATACGAAAGAACAGGCCGGGATCGCTGACCACGCGGGCGCCGGCGCCTTCAAGGCCGATGGCAATGCCATAGGCCTGGAACGCAGCGAGGAAGACGGTGAGGTAACGCGTGTACTGATTGATCATCTTCCGGCCAGCCTCGCCCTCCTTCTTGAGCTGTTCGAGGGTGGGCGAAACCGTCGTCATCAGCTGAATGATGATCGACGCGGAAATGTACGGCATGATGTTCAATGCGAAGATCGCCATGCGGTGAATGCCGCCACCGGCGAACATGTTGAACATTCCCAAAATGCCGCCGGCCTGTGATTGGAAAATCTGGTCCCAGGCGGCCGGATCAATGCCGGGCAGGGGAATGTAGGTGCCAAGCCGATAGACCAAAAGCGCGCCCAGCGTGAACCAAATCCGCTTCTTCAGCTCTTCGGCTTTGGCGAGCGCCGAGAAGTTGAGGTTGGCTGCCAGTTGTTCCGCTGCAGAGACCATCGGCCAATGCTCCGTCTCTCGTTCCGGCCTATATAGGCATCAGGCTGCCTGTTCGCTTGTCTGCGGCTTTGGCGCCAGCACTTCGATCGTGCCGCCGGCCTTTTCCACCGCGGCGATCGCGGATTTCGAGGCGCCGTAAACCGAAAACGCGACCTTGGTCTTGATCTCGCCGGCGCCGAGGAGCCGAATGCCGTCCTTGGCGCGGCGAATAATGCCGGCTTTGACCAGCGCCGCCGCGTCGATCTTGGCCGCCGGATCGAGCGTGCCGGCGTCGATCGCCGTCTGTATGCGGCCCAGATTCACCTCGTTGAGCTTGCGCGCGAACATGGTGTTTTTGAAACCGCGCTTCGGCAAGCGGCGATGCAGCGGCATCTGGCCGCCCTCGAAACCTTTGATGCGCACGCCGGAACGTGCGGTCTGGCCCTTGCCGCCGCGGCCGCCGGTTTTGCCCATGCCCGAACCGATGCCGCGGCCGATCCGCTTGCGGACCTTGCGCGAGCCGGGCGAGGCCACGAGTTCGTGAAGCTTCATCGTCTGCTTCCTTTCTTTTCGGCGTCATCCTGAGGTGCGAACCGCGCCAGCGGTGAGCCTCGAAGGATGACGATGGCACCCTTCGAGGCCCGCGCTGACGCGCCGGCTCCTCAGGGTGACGAATATTTATTTCTCCACCACTTCGACCAGATGCGCGACCTTGGCGATCATGCCGCGGGTTTGCGGCGTATCGACGAGTTCGGCGACGCGGCCGATCTTGTTGAGCTTGAGCCCGACCAGCGTCTGGCGCTGACTGAAATGCCGCCGCAACGGGCTGCCGGTTTGGCGGACTTTGACGGTCTTGCCGCTTTGCTTTTCGGCGCTCATCGCATGCTCCTTTGCTAGTCCGCAGGCGCTTCGGCATCGACGTCGCGGCGGCGCGCCTGCAATGTCGAAACCTTGACGTTGCGGCGCGCGGCGACTGAGCGCGGCGAATCCTGGCGCTTGAGCGCGTCGAAAGTGGCGCGCACAACATTGTACGGGTTCGATGTGCCGATCGACTTCGCCACCACGTCTTGCATGCCAAGCGTCTCGAATACCGCGCGCATCGGCCCGCCGGCGATGATGCCGGTGCCGGGCGTGGCGGCGCGCAGATAGACCCGTCCGGCGCCATGCCGGCCGCTGACGTCATGATGCAAAGTGCGGCCCTCGCGCAACGGCACGCGGGTGAGCCCCCGCTTGGCGGCGTCGGTCGCCTTGCGGATCGCCTCCGGCACCTCGCGCGCTTTGCCGTGACCGAAACCGACGCGGCCCTTTTGGTCGCCGACCACCACAAGGGCGGCAAAGCCGAACCGGCGGCCGCCCTTCACGACTTTGGCGACGCGGTTGATGTGCACGAGCTTGTCGACGAACTCGCTGTCGCGCTCTTCGCTTCTTCGCTCGCGGGGTTCACGCGCCATGTTGGGACACCATTTTGTTCAAACCTCTAGTTCTCAGGTGAGATGTCGGATGTCGGATGTCAGACGTCGGAAACCAAATTCCTCTCTGATTTCTGATCTCTGACATCTGATCTCCGTCCTCCGTCTTCAGAACTTCAATCCGCCTTCGCGCGCGGCCTCGGCGAGCGCCTTGACGCGGCCGTGATAGAGATAGGCACCGCGATCGAACACCACGTCGGTGACGCCTTTCTCCGTGGCGCGTTCGGCGATCAGTTTGCCGACTGCTTTGGCCGCATCGACGCTCGCGCCGGTCTTGAGCGTCTCGCGCGTCGATTTTTCGATCGAAGAGGCCGAGGCGAGCGTAATGCCGCGGTCGTCATCGATCACCTGCGCATAAATATGCTTCGAGGAGCGGTACACCGAGAGCCGCTTGCGCTCGCCGGCGGCGCGCCGCAACAGCCCGCGCACCCGGCCCTGCCGCCTCAAGATCCTGTCGCTGAGCTTGGTCATCGCGCCGCCCGTTACTTCTTCTTGCCTTCTTTGCGGAAGATCCGCTCATCGGAATACTTGATCCCCTTGCCCTTATAGGGCTCGGGCGGCCGGTACTCGCGAATTTCGGCGGCGACCTGGCCGACCTTCTGTTTGTCGCTTCCGGAAATGACGATCTCGACCGGCCGCGGCGTAGCAATCGTGATGCCTTCCGGGATCGGATAGACGACGTCGTGGCTGTAGCCGAGCGCGATCTGCAGGTTTTTGCCCTGCACCGCGGCACGATAGCCGACGCCATTGATTTCAAGACGCTGCTCGAAGCCCTTGGTGACGCCGGAGATCAGATTGTTTACCAGCGTGCGTGAAGTGCCCCATTGCGCACGCGCGCGCTTTGTCTCGGCGCGCGGCTCAATCTTGATCTGCCCGCTTTCGAGCTTGACCGAAACGTCGTCGTGCAGCGCCACTTGTAGCGCCCCTTTCGGTCCTTTGATCTTCACCGTCTGGCCTTCGACATTGGCGGTCACGCCGGAAGGCACTGCGATGGCTCTTTTGCCGATACGAGACATCAGAACACCGTGCAAAGGATTTCGCCGCCGACATTGGCGTCGCGCGCGTCGTGATCGGCCATCACCCCCTTGGGGGTCGAAACGATCGTGACGCCGAGGCCGTTATTGATGCGCGGCATGCTCTTGACCGAGGTGTAGACGCGGCGGCCCGGCTTCGACACGCGCTCGATTTCGCGGATCACCGGCTCGCCATCGAAATATTTCAGTTCGATTTCGATTTCCGAGCGGCCGTCGCGCTCCACCACCGTGTAACCGCGGATATAGCCCTCGTTCTTGAGCACACCGAGGACGCTTTCGCGCAAGCGCGAATTCGGCGAAGTGACCTTAGACTTGTTGCGCATCTGAGCGTTGCGGATGCGCGACAATAGATCGCCGAGCGGGTCATTCATGGACATTGTGCGCGCCTCCTTACCAGCTCGACTTCAAAAGACCGGGGATCAGCCCCTTAGAGCCAAGCTCCCGCAGCGCGATGCGCGACAATTTATGCTTGCGATAATAGCCGCGCGGCCGGCCGGTCAGCTCGCAGCGATTGCGAATGCGCGTGGCCGACGAGTTGCGCGGTAACTCGGCGAGCTTCAGCGCAGCGGCAAAACGCTCCTCCACCGGTTTGGTCTTGTCGCGAGCGATCGCTTTGAGCCGCGCGCGCCGGCCGGAATATTTCTTCGTCATGCGGCGGCGCCGATTGTTCTTTTCGATTGAGCTCTTCTTCGCCATTGCTTCTCCTTAATGTCCCGCGTCTGAAGCCAAGCGCTTCACTGCCGGAACGGAAAATTAAACGCCCGCAACAGAGCGCGCGCCTCATCGTCGTTGCGCGCAGTGGTGCAGACCGTGATGTCCATGCCCCACACATCGGCGGCTTTGTCGTAGTCGATCTCCGGGAACACAATGTGCTCCTTGATGCCGAGCGTATAGTTGCCCCGGCCGTCGAAGCTCTTCGGATTAAGCCCGCGGAAATCGCGCACCCGCGGCAACGCGATATTAATGAGCCGGTCGAGGAACTCGTACATGCGCGCCTTGCGCAGCGTCACCTTGCAGCCGATCGCCTGGCCGGTGCGCACCTTGTAGGTCGCAATCGACTTGCGGGCCTTGGTGACCACGGCCTTCTGGCCAGCGATCAGGGCGAGGTCGGCGGCCGCGCTGTCGACTTTTTTACGGTCGGCGACGCCTTCACCGATTCCCATATTGATGACGATCTTGTCGAGCCGCGGCACCTGATAGCAATTCTTGTGACCAAGCTCCTCGGCTAGCTTGCCTCGGATCGCCTCGTCGAACTGCACTTTCAGCCGCGCCGGCACCCGCGGCTCCGGCTCGCGCGGCGCCTCGGCCTTGCCCGGCTTCGCGCCCTTGTCGCCCTTGTTGTCGCCTTTGGCGGCCTTGTCGCCTTTCTCGGCTTTGCCGGCCTTCTCGGCGCGCTCGGCCTTGTCGGCCTTGTCGGCCTTTTCCGCCTTAACCGGCTTATCGCCGCCGGCCGGTCGCTCCGGCTGAGGCGCGGTTTTGTCCGGCCGCTTATTCTCTTTGTCGTCGGTCTCAGCCATCGATCTCAACTCCCGAACGCTTGCCAAAGCGCACTTTCTTGCGGTCATCGCCCTTGCCGACGTATTTGAAGCCGACGCGCGTCGGCTTGCCGTCCTTGGGATCGGCGAGCGCCACATTCGACAGATGGATCGACGCCTCCTTGGAGATGATGCCACCTTCCTGCTGCGCAGTCTGGCGCTGGTGCCGCTTGACCATGTTGACGCCGCGAACGAGCACGCGGCCGTCATCGCGGCGCATTTCAATCACCTCGCCGCTCCGGCCTTTGTCGCGGCCCGTGATCACGACCACCGTGTCGCCCTTCTTGATCTTTGCCGCCATCACAGCACCTCTGGCGCGAGCGAGATGATCTTCATGTGGTTCTTGGCGCGCAGCTCGCGCGGGACCGGCCCGAAAATCCGGGTGCCAACCGGCTCCATCTGCGGGTTGATCAGCACCGCGGCATTGCGATCGAAGCGGATAATCGAGCCGTCGGGACGCTTGATGTCCTTGGCAATGCGCACGATGACCGCCTTCATCACGTCGCCCTTTTTGACGCGGCCGCGCGGTATAGCTTCCTTCACCGAGACGACAATCACGTCGCCGATGGTGGCGTATTTGCGCTTGGAGCCACCAAGCACCTTGATGCACATGACGCGGCGCGCGCCGGAATTGTCCGCCACATCGAGATTGGTCTGCATCTGAATCATGGGGACGCCTGCCTCTTCTCGCCCCGCACCACCGCCCAGCGCTTGAGCTTGGAAATCGGGCGATGCTCTTCGATCCAGACGATGTCGCCGACCTTGAATTCGTTCTTCTCGTCGTGGGCGTAGTATTTCTTCGAATGGCGCACCGTTTTTTTAAACAGCGGATGCGCGTATCGGCGCTCGACGCGCACCACCAGCGTCTTGTTCTGTTTGTCGCTCACCACGACGCCTTGAAGCGTTCGCTTCGGCATATCGATTCCCTCAACTCTTGGCGCGCTTGGGCGCGCGTTTGGTCGCGGCCGGTTTGGCGGCGGCCGGCTTATCCGAGCCGGCTTTGGCCGTGCCAGAACCCTGGCGCTTTGACTGCGCAATCGTCTTCAGCCGCGCGATGTCGCGCCGCACTTCGCGCACGCGGGCGGTGTTTTCCAATTGCCCGCTGGCGCGCTGGAAACGCAGGTTGAAGTGCTCCTTCTTGAGCTTGAGCACTTCGTCGTCGATCTGATCGATCGTCATCGCTCTGATATCGGCTGACTTCATGACGCGGCTACTCGGCGATGCGCTCGACGAACCGGGTCTTGACCGGCAATTTGGCGGCGGCAAGCGCCAGCGCCTCCTTGGCGACCTCGACCGAGACGCCGTCGACCTCGAACAAGATGCGGCCCGGCTTGACCCGTGCGACCCACAGTTCGGGGGTTCCTTTCCCCGAACCCATGCGCACTTCGAGCGGCTTTTTTGACACCGGCACGTCCGGAAACATCCGAATCCAAACCCGCCCCGAGCGCTTCATGTGACGCGTGAGCGCCCGCCGCGCCGCCTCGATCTGGCGCGCGGTGACGCGATCCGGCTCGATCGCCTTCAGTCCATATTGGCCGAACGCAAGGTCGACGGCGCTGGTGGCGACGCCATGGATGCGCCCTTTGTGCGCCTTGCGGAATTTGGTTCGCATCGGTTGCAGCATGACTTACGCCCTTCGCACCCTTTGTCACATTCACTCGATCAAGCCGCGTCCCGGCGCGGCCGGCCGGCTTCACTTTCGGCCATGCGCTTATCCTGCGCCATCGGATCGTGTTCCATGATCTCGCCTTTGAAGATCCACACTTTGACGCCGCAAGTGCCGTAAGTGGTGAACGCGGTGGCGACGCCGTAATCGACGTCGGCGCGCAGCGTGTGCAACGGCACGCGGCCCTCGCGGTACCATTCCATGCGCGCGATCTCGGCGCCGCCGAGCCGCCCCGAGCAATTGATGCGGATGCCGCCGGCGCCGAGCCGCATCGCCGACTGCACCGCGCGCTTCATCGCCCGCCGGAAGGCGACGCGACGCTCGAGCTGCTGCGCAATCGATTCGGCGACGAGCTGCGCGTCGAGTTCAGGCTTGCGGATTTCGACGATGTTGATGACAACGTCGCTGTCGGTCAGCGCCGCGACTTTCCTGCGCAGCTTTTCGATGTCGGCGCCTTTCTTGCCGATCACCACGCCAGGCCGCGCCGAATGGATGGTGACGCGGCATTTCTTGTGCGGCCGCTCGATGACGATCTTCGACACCGCGGCTTGCTTGAGTTCGGCCATCAGCGCCTTGCGGATTTCCATGTCCTCGTGCAACAGCGAGCCATAGCTCGCTTTGCCCGCATACCAGCGCGAATCCCAGGTGCGGTTGATGCCGAGACGAAGCCCAACCGGATTGACTTTCTGACCCATCGTGTTCTCCTCGCCGCCGCTTTACGCCTGCGCCTCGACTTCGCGCACCACGATCGTGAGGTTCGCGAACGGCTTGAAAATTGCTCCGACCCGGCCGCGGGCGCGCGCCGCGTGCCGCTTAATCACCAGCGCCTTGCCGACATGGGCTTCGGCGACGACGAGATCGTCGACGTCGAGATCGTGGTTGTTCTCGGCATTGGCGATCGCCGATTCCAAACACTTGCGCACATCGCGCGCGATGCGCTTGCGCGAAAATTCCAGATCGGCGAGCGCGGTTGAAACCTTCTTACCGCGAATGAGCTGCGCCAACAGATTGAGCTTCTGCGGACTGATCCGCAGCATGCGGGCGACCGCCTTCGCCTCGGTATCGGACAGCGCGCGCTCGCGCTTCTTCTTGCTCATCGACGCTCTCCCCGCCTCACGATCCGCCGCTCGGCGGCGCGGCCGCGGGCGCAGCTGCTGCGCCTTCGGCCGGAGCGGCACCCGGTGCGCCCGGCGCGCCTGGTACGCCGGCGCGCTTGGCCTTGCGATCCGACGAATGGCCGTAGAACGAGCGGGTCGGCGCGAACTCGCCGAACTTGTGGCCGACCATTTCCTCGGTGACGATCACCGGGATGTGCTTGTGCCCGTTATAGACGCCGAAGGTCAGCCCGACGAATTGCGGCAGGATCGTCGAGCGCCGCGACCAGATGCGGATCATCTCGTGGCGTCCGGACGAGCGCGCGGCATCCGCCTTCTTCAGCAGATAACCGTCGACAAACGGA
>DASXJB010000134.1:0-19801 GCA_036497645.1 Xanthobacteraceae bacterium | reverse complement strand
GCAATGCGCAGGCCTTTTTCGATCAAGCGATCGGATGATTTCTTGATCACGATCGAGCCGAGCCGCATGCCGCGGCCGGAATGCGCGCCGCCGCCGATGGTGACCCGATCGGTGTCGCCGGCGATGACGCGCACGGAGTCGATCGGCACGCCGAGCCATTCCGTCACGAGCTGGGCAAAACTCGTCTCGTGCCCCTGGCCTTGCGACACCACGCCGATCACAAGTTCGACGACGCCTTCCGGCAGCACGATAAGCTCCGCCTTCTCGCGCGGCACGCCGGTGGAAATATCGACATAGGTGCCCCCGGCGATGCCGCGATATTTGCCGCGCTTTCTCGCCTCGCGGCGGCGTTTCTTGAAGCCTGCCCAGTCGCCGAGCTTCAACGCCATATCCATGGCGCCGATGTAATCGCCGTTGTCGTACTCGACGCCGAACGGATTGCGGTAGGGGAGTTCCTTTTCCGTCACGAGATTGCGGCGGCGGATGGCGACACGATCGAACCCATGCTCGCGAGCGGCCAGATCGATCAGCCGCTCGATCACGAAAATCACTTCCGGCCGGCCGGCGCTGCGATAGGGCCGGGTGGGCGCGGTATTGCTCAACGTAGCGCGCGCGCGAAAATGTGCGGCCGGCATCCGGTAGATGCTCGACATCATCTGCACGCCCTTTTGCACCATGGCGAAATTGGTGGTGTGAGCGCCGAGATTGCCGAGGTTCGAGCCGCGCATGGCGAGGAACCGGCCTTTCTCATCCAGCGCCAGCTCGGCCGCGACGACAAGATCGCGCGCCTGATAGTCGCTCAGGAACGACTCGTGGCGATCGATGATCCATTTCACCGGCCGGCCGAGCTTGCGCGCCGCCCAGGCTACGCTTGCGAATTCCGGATAGATCATGCCGCGGGTGCCGAAATTGCCGCCGATATCGCCCATCAGCACGCGGACGTTTTCGGGAGCCATGTCCAGTATCGTGGCGAGATCGTTTTTCAGCCGGACCGCGCCGCCATTGCCGGCATAGAGCGTCAAGCGCCCGGTCGCCGCATCGAACGCGGCGAGCGCGGCGCGCGGCTCCATCGGCACGCCGGTGACGCGCTGCACCCAGGTTTCGAACTGCGTTACATGCGCCGCTTTGGCGAAAGCCGCCGCCGTCGCTGCGGCGTCGCCAAGCTCGGCATCGAAACAAACATTGGATCGCGCGTCCGATCGCGGATCGTCGTGGACGTGCGGCGCGTCCTGCCGCGCCGCGGCTTCCGTTGCCACCACGGCGGGCAAGACCTCGTAATCGATATCGAGGCGTTCGGCGCCGTCCTTGGCTGCGGCAAGCGTTTCGGCAACGACCACGGCGACCGCCTCGCCGACGAAGCGCGCCTTGTCGGCGGGCAGGGGATAATGCGGCGCTTCGAACGGCGGCGCGCCGCCACTGTTACGGAGTTGCGTCTCCGCCGGATGCGGCGACCAAGGCTTATGCGGGATGCGTTTTAGTCCGTCGGCGAGGGCGTCGGCGCCGGTAAGCACGGCGATAACGCCGGGCGCCGCGAGCGCCTCGTCCTTGACGATGCCGCGAATGCGGGCATGCGCGTGCGGCGAGCGCACCATCACGGCGTAGACTTGGCCGGGCAGGTTCTCGTCGGCGGTGTAGCGGCCGCCGCCGCGAATGAGCCGCAAATCTTCGCGGCGCCGCACCGGCTGGCCGATGCCGGAGCCTTGGACGTCATGCGCGTGCGTTGCCAGGTCCATTGCCTCGGAGATGTTAGTGGACGCATCGACAGGCTGACAACCTGCGCCCGGAGCGGTAGAGAAAACCTCGGGAGAACACGCATGCCCGATCAGCTCGGCAAGCCCATACTGCGCAAGGAGGATCCCGCGCTGCTTTCGGGGCGCGGCCGCTATGCCGACGATCTTCCGATCTCGGTCGGCACCTTGCATGCCCATGTCATCCGCTCTCCGCACGCGCATGCCGACATCGTGCGCATCGATGCCGGGAAAGCGCTCGCGCATGACGGCGTCTGGGCCGTGATCACCGGCGAAGATGTCCGCAAATTGTCGGATCCGTTCCTGGCCGCGGTGAAGGCGCCGGTGCAGCAATGGACGCTCGCGGTCGAGCGGGTGCGCTATGTCGGCGAGCCCGTCGCCGTGGTCGTCGCCAAGAGCCGTTACGTCGCCGAGGACGCCGCCGAACTTGTGACCATCGACTATCAGCCGCTCGATGTCGTGCTCGATCCGGTGGAAGCGTGCAAGAGCTCGGCGCCGCTTCTGCATCCGCAAGCCGGCACCAACGAAATCTCGGTGCGCGAATTCCGCTATGGCGACCCCGACGGCGCCTTCGCGCGCGCCGATCGCCGCATCGCCATGACCGTGCCTTTCCCAAGACTCTCGTTCACGCCGATCGAATGTTATGTCGTCGTCGCGCAGCACAACGCTGCCGAAAACAGCTACGACGTTCTCGCCAATTTCCAGGGCCCGTTCTCGATGCATCCGGTGATGGCGCGCGCGCTGCGCGTCCCCGGACCGAAATTGCGGCTGCGCATCCCGCCGGATTCCGGCGGCAGTTTCGGCATCAAGCTTTCGATCTTTCCCTATATCGTGCTGATCGCGCTCGCCGCCCGCATCACCGGCCGCCCGGTGAAGTGGACCGAGGACCGCATCGAGCATCTGGTTGCGGCGAGTTGCGGACCGAACCGGGTGACTGAGATCGAGGCGGCGGTCGGCAACGACGGCCGCGTTCTCGGTCTCAAACTCGATCAACTCGAAGACTATGGCGCATTCTTGCGCGCGCCGATGCCAGGTCCGCTTTACCGTATGCACGGCGCGGTAACCGGCGCCTACGACATTGCGCACGTTGAGGTCAAAAATCGCGTCGTGCTCACGAACAAGATGCCGGCGAGCCTAATCCGCGGCTTCGGCGGACCGCAGCTTTATCTGGCGCTTGAACGCTTGATGCACCGCATCGCGATCGAATTGCGGCTCGATCCGCTCGATGTGATCCGGCGCAATCTCATTCCGGCGCAGAAATTTCCGTACCGTACGGCGGCCGGCGCGCTCTACGATTCCGGCGACTATGGCCGCGCCGTGGACATCGCCACTGCCGACGGCCGGCTCGCCGATCTGAAAAAACGGCGCGAGGCGGCGCACGCGCAAGGCCGGCACTATGGCATCGGCTTTGCCGCCGTGGTCGAGCCGGCCATGTCGAATATGGGCTATCTCTCGACGCTGATGACGCCGCAGGCGCGCGAAAAAGCCGGCCCAAAGAACGGCGCGGTGTCGATGGCGCGCCTGACGATTGATCCGCTTGGCGCGGTCACGGTCACCGCCGACGTCACCGTGCAGGGCCAAAGCCACGAGACCGTACTGGCGCAGATCGTCGCGCAGGAGCTCGGCCTCTCGGCCGAGGAGGTCGAAGTCGTGCTGGAATTAGATACGGCGAAAGATCAATGGTCGATCGCCGCCGGGACCTATTCGAGCCGGTTCGCCTCCGGCACCGCGGTGGCTGCGCATATGGCGGCGGTGGCGATGCGCGACAAGCTCAAAGCCATCGCGGCGAAGCAGCTCAACGTGCTCCCGGACGATGTCGAGCTTGCGGGCGGCAAAATCCGCAGCCGTTCCAATCCCGACAATGCGCTGCCGTTCGGGCGCGTCGCCGGCACCTCGCATTGGTCGCCGGTGATGCTGCCGGAAGGAACGGCGCCGGCCTTGAGCGAAACCGCGGTGTGGACGCCGCCGGAGCTTGAGCCGCCGTCAAGCGACGATCGCATCAATACCTCGCTGACTTACGGCTTCATCTTCGACATGTGCGGCGTCGAGATCGATCCGGTGACTTATCACGTGCGCGTCGACCGTTATGTGTCGATGCACGATGCCGGGCGCATCATGAATCCGATGATCGCCGAGGGCCAGATCCGCGGCGCCTTCGCGCAAGGCATCGCCGCCGCGCTTTATGAGGAGTTCACCTACAACGAGGAGGGCGCGTTTCTCAACGGCACCTTCGCCGATTATCTGGTGCCGACTGTCGGCGAAATCCCGGACGTCGAGATCCTCCATCATCACTCGCCGTCGCCGTTCACGCCCTTGGGCGCGAAGGGGCTAGCCGAAGGCAATTGCATGTCGACGCCCGCATGCATTGCCAATGCGATTGCGGATGCCCTCGGCGCACAAGACATTGTCCTCCCGGCAACGCCGCGGCGCATCCATGCTTTGCTGAAAGCGGCACGGCAAAGTGGCGGATCGCGCGCATGAAGCCGCGCCCTTTCGATTACATCCGGCCGGACACGGTCGAGGAGGCACTCGCGCTACTCGCCGAATACGGCGACGACGCCCGCATTCTCGCCGGCGGGCAATCGCTGGTGCCGATGCTCAATCTGCGCATCGTCGAGGCCGAAGCGCTGATCGACATTTCGCGTATCGCCGCGCTCGATGTCATCCGCGATCTGGGTGAAGCAATTGAGATCGGCGCCGCGGTTACGCAGAACAAATTATTGGCCTGGCCGCAGCTTGCGGAAAAGCTGCCGCTCCTTGCCGCCGCGCTGCCGCATGTCGGCCATTTTCAGACTCGCAACAAGGGCACTGTGTGCGGCTCGATCGCGCAAGCCGACCCGAGCTCGGAACTGCCGCTGACGCTTGCGGTGCTCGGCGGCGAGATTGTTCTCAAATCACAGCGCGGCGAACGTGTGCTCGCGGCAAAGGATTTCCAGAAGGACATGCTGACAACCGCGCGCGCGGCGGACGAATTGATCGTGGCGGTGCGCTTTCCGGTTATGAGCGGGTCCGGCGTCGGTTTTCGTGAAGTGGCGCGCCGGCACGGCGACTTCGCCATCATCGGCGTCGCGGCGGTCGCGGAGAACAAAAACAGTGTGCAGCTCGGAGTCGGCGGCATGGCCGGCCGGCCGGTGGTGCGGCGGATCGCGGGTGATGGGGTCGCGCACGCCATTGCCGCATGGGCGGATGAGCTCGAAGGCTATGAGGACCTGCATGCATCGGCGGCGATGCGGCGCGATCTGTTTCGCAATCTGGCGCCACTTGCGCTGAAGGAGGCGATCCGATGCGCCGCGTGAACCGCAACGAGCGCGTGCGCGTGGGCTTAACGCTCAACGGCCGCAAGCTTGCGGCGGAAGCGGAGCCGCGCACGCTGCTGTGCGATTTTCTCCGCCACGCGCTCGGCGCGACCGGCACCCATGTCGGCTGCGAGCACGGCGTCTGCGGCGCCTGCACGGTGCTGATCGACGGCGTCGCGACACGCTCGTGTCTCACGCTCGCGGTCCAGGCTGAGGGCCGCGAGGTCAAGACCGTGGAGTCGCTTGCCGCGCCCGACGGCACGCTCAATCCGCTGCAAAAGGCGTTCCGCCATAATCACGCGCTGCAATGCGGCTTCTGCACGCCGGGCATTTTGATGTCATTCACCGATTATCTGTCCCGCAATCCGCACGCCTCCGAAGCCGAAATCCGCGATGTCTTAAGCGGGCATCTGTGCCGCTGCACCGGCTATGCCGGTATCGTCGCGGCCGTGAAGGAAGTAACGAAATCCTTGCCGTGAAAACGAAACATCGCTCCAGCATTTTGCTATCAACCGGGGGGTCCGATGACGAGCGTGTATCAACACAAATTGCCGATCTGGCCCACCCTTAGCGCCGCGTACCGCGAATGGCGGCGCATGCTGCCGGCTCTGCGTCCTCTCGTCATCAATGCCTTTCTCATCGTGCTGGCAATCTCCGTGCTCGACCAATTCGTTCCTGCCCGCCTGGCGGACCAGGAGTTCTTCGGTACGGCGATAACGCTCGCCGAGGCGGCGGTGCGCGCATTTCTGCTGACGCCGATTTTGGTCGCCATTCATCGTTTCGTCATTCTTGATGAGATCACAAAAACCTATGTGGTTTCGCTCGGCGAGCCGTCGCTCCGCCGATTCTTTGCCTGGTTGTTCACGTTCGAAGTCCTCGCTGGGTTTCCGCTCGACTTTCTTGGCGCAATGCAGGCTCTCAATATTACGTTCGCCGCCAGCACGGCCGGTTTTGTTGCCGCGCTCGTCGTGACAGTTGCGCTTATGGTGCGGCTGTCGATCCTGCCGCCGGCGATCGCGGTGGACGCGCCAGATGCGCGACTTGGAGCGGCGCTGGAGGATACGAAAGGCTGCGCGCTGCGCGTTTTCGCGATCTTCTTCGTCGCCATCGTTCCATGGCTCGCGATCGATCTTGCGGCAGTCGCGCTAATCGGACGTGGCATCGCAGTGACGGGTTCGGTCCCGGGCATGATTGGCCTTGTGTTCGGCGGCATTTTGCAAGCGGTCTTACTGACTTTGATGGCCGTCACTGCCTCGCTCTTGTTCATCGCGCTCGGGACGCATGTGCGGCGCAACGCTCATCCGAGCGGCCCCCTGACCGTTACCGCGATCAAACAGGCGGCGGGTGGCGACTAGAGGGGTTTCCGCGCCTCGTCATTGCGAGGAGCCCCTGATGGGGCGACGAAGCAATCCAGAGTAAAGGGGTCTGGATTGCTTCGCTGCGCTCGCAATGACGAGTTTAATAAGCTCCCCCGCCAAGTTCCCCCTCCGCAAACGCTCGGCTATGATGGCTGATCAGGTTTTGCACCAACAAAGGGTCTGGGAAATGACTATGCACGCAGCAGGTTTTGAGCACAGCGGTTGCGAAGCGAGTGATGATGAAATTCTATGCTGTGACGTCTCCGATGCCGCGCTCGAAGCGGCGGCGATGGCGTCGGTGCCGGGCGGGGCAATGTCGTTTCCGAATGCGCCGACCGTGAGCATTCTGGTTGTGTGCTGCAGCTTTGACGGACCATGAAGGACATCGTCGAAAAGCTTGAAGAGCGCCGCGCCGGCGCACGCCGCGGCGGCGGCGACAAGCGCATCGAGGCGCAGCACAAGCGTGGCAAGCTCACCGCGCGCGAGCGCATGGAATTGCTGATGGACCGCGATTCGTTCGAGGAGCTCGACATGTTCGTCGAGCACCGGTCCAACGACTTCGGCATGGAGAAGACCAAGATCGCCGGCGACGGCATCGTCACCGGCTTCGGCACCGTGAACGGCCGCACCGTTTTTGCCTTCGCCAAGGATTTCACCGTGTTTGGCGGCTCGCTGTCGGAAACCCATGCGCAGAAGATCATCAAGATCCAGGACATGGCGATGCGCGCCCGCGCGCCGATCGTCGGCCTGTTCGATGCCGGCGGCGCGCGCATCCAGGAAGGTGTTGCCGCGCTCGGGGGTTACGGCGAAGTGTTCAAGCGCAATGTCATCGCCTCGGGCGTCATTCCGCAGATTTCGGTGATCATGGGCCCATGCGCCGGCGGCGACGTCTATTCGCCGGCGATGACCGATTTCATCTTCATGGTCCGCGACACGAGCTACATGTTCGTCACCGGGCCGGACGTGGTGAAGACCGTGACCAACGAGATCGTCACCGCCGAGGAGCTTGGCGGCGCCTCGGTGCACGCCACCAAAAGCTCGATCGCCGACGGCGTCTACGACAATGACGTCGAGACGCTGTTGCAGATGCGCCGGCTGATCGATTTTCTTCCCGCCAATGCGTCGTCCGGCGTGCCGGAATGGCCGTCGTTCGACGACGTCGCGCGCACCGAGAAGTCGCTCGACACGCTCGTGCCCGACAATCCCAACAAGCCATACGACATCAAAGAACTGATTTTCAAAGTCGTCGACGAGGGCGACTTCTTCGAATTGTCGGAAACTTTCGCCCGCAACATCGTCATCGGCTTCGGCCGTATTGCCGGCCGCACCGTCGGCTTCGTCGCCAATCAGCCGATGGTGCTCGCCGGCGTGCTCGACTCGGACGCGAGCCGCAAAGCGGCGCGCTTTGTGCGCTTCTGCGACGCCTTCAACATTCCGATCGTGACTTTCGTCGATGTGCCGGGATTCTTGCCGGGCACGGCGCAGGAATATGGCGGGCTGATCAAGCACGGCGCGAAATTGCTGTTCGCTTATTCGCAGGCCACGGTGCCGCTCGTCACTGTGATCACGCGCAAGGCGTTCGGCGGAGCCTATGACGTGATGGCGTCGAAGCATATCGGCGGCGATGTCAATTACGCCTGGCCGACCGCCCAGATCGCGGTGATGGGCGCCAAAGGCGCGGTCGAGATTATCTTCCGCTCCGACATCGGCGATCCGGAGAAGATCGCCGCGCGCACCAAGGAATATGAGGAGCGCTTTCTGTCGCCGTTCATCGCCGCTGAGCGCGGCTATATCGACGACGTGATCATGCCGCACGCGACGCGCCCGCGCATCGCGCGGGCTTTAGCGATGCTCCGCGGCAAGACCGTCGAACTGCCGCCGCGCAAGCACGATAATTTGCCGGTGTGAGCGTGTGGGTGGGTTGAGGGTAGCGAAACCCACCGCGGTACGGAGCCGCTGGCCAGGTGGTGTCTGCACGATTGGTTTGATCGCTCCCACTTTAGTACCTCTCCCCATCTCGCCTAGCTGCAGCTATGCTCAGGCATGCTATCGCCCAATGACGGTATCAGCGGCTTATCAGCGGTGCTCTTTGGCAGGACCGTTGAGCCGCGGCAGCCCTGCAAGCGCGACAATTTGGCGGTTTGAGCGTGTCGAGCGGATCGATGCAAGTCACGCGCAATTTCATCATTCCCTATTTTATTTATTTGATGTTCGTTTATTTGTCTCCTGAGCCTTTTCGCGTGTGGCTCACCAGCGCCATTTTCCCGGACTCGATTTCCAAACAATAGATCTCAAAAAATTAATTTTGCCGCTGGTTATCGTTGTGATCGTGCACTATCTCTTATCGAATTGGCGGCGAAAGCTTAATGATCCTTTTTTCAATCGCGTAAATGAAAATATTGTACGACGTTTCCAAGCTGAGCTAGGTCAGGAGTTTGATAGTTGGCATGGTGGAAGCATCTTGCAACACCCACTATCCTTGATGATCATCGATTGAGCCAGGGCAGGGGACATGCAGAAATTTCTAATTGCGCTTGCGTTTACTCTCATCGCGCTGATTTCCGCCGCGCATGCCGACAATTACCCGTCGCGCCCGATCACGCTGATCGTGCCGTTCCCGCCGGGCGGATCGACCGACGTCGCCGCCCGCATCATGGCCGACAAGATGGGCGCGGCGCTCGGCCAGCCGGTGATCGTCGAGAATGTCGGCGGCGCCGGCGGCTCGATCGGCGTCGGCCGGCTCGCGCGCTCAACGCCGGACGGTTACACGATCGACATCGGCCAGTGGGACACTCATGTCGGCAGCATCATCTACAATATCAGCTTCGATCTGCGAACCGATTTCGCGCCGATCGGCCTGATCTCGATCAACCCGATGCTGCTGGTGGCGAAGAAAACGCTGCCGGCCGACGATCTCAAATCGCTGGTCGCTTACATGAAGGCGCATCCGGGCGACGCGAAATTCGTCAACCAGAATGCGTCGGCGCAGGTCGGCGGTCTCCTGTTGCAGAAACTCACCGGGACGGAAGTATTGTTCGTGCCCTACCGCGGCGCCGGCCAGGCCATGACCGATCTGATCTCCGGCCAGGTCGATCTTCTTCTGGTGCAGGGCGCGGTGGCGCTGCCGCAAGTGCGCGCCGGCACGATCAAGGCGCTGGCCGAATTGTCGCCGGAGCGCTCGTCGTCGATGCCGGACATTCCCTCGGCGGGCGAATCCGGCGTGCCGGGGCTGAACATCGCCGGCTGGTTTGGGTTCTATGCGCCGAAGGGCACGCCGGCGGATGTGATCGGCAAGCTCAATGCGGCGGCGGTCCAGGCGCTCGCCGATCCGCAAGTCAAAGCGCGCTTTGCCCAGCTCGGCCTCGATGTCGCCACGCGCGAGCAACAGACGCCGGAAGGCCTCGCCGCGTTCCAGAACGCCGAGATGGACAAGTGGTGGCCGATCTTCAAGGCGGCAGGGATCAGGGGGGAATAGCGTTTTCCCTCTCCCCTTGTGGGAGGGTGGCGAGTGCGGCGCATACGCGCGATGCACGAGCCGGGTGAGGGGGCCTGCATTGATTGTGCGCTTATGCGCGCCCCCTCACCCGCTTCGCTCGCCAACGCTCGCTTCAGCACCCTCTCCCGTGAGGGGAGAGGGAAACGTCAGATACGCAGCGTGCTTCAAGTCGGAGGTATCGTGATGCCCAAAGCTTATTTCGTCGTCCGCTCCATCGTCGAACCGCCGCTGCGGCAGAGATTCGATCAGTGGTATTCGAGCCATCACCTGCCGATGGCGCTCGCTGAATTCAAGTGCGAAAAATGCTGGCGCTTCTGGAGCGCCGCCGAAGCCGGCGTGCATTACTCAGCTTTTCAGTTCGCCGATATGGCGAAGCTCGACGCGGCGCTCGCGTCGGACGGCTTCAAAATGCTGGTCGCCGATTTCGACCAGGCCTGGCCGCATGGCGTGTCCCGCACACGCGACCGGCTCGAACTCGTGGAGGAGCGGGGTGGATCCTAGCGCATGGGCGCAGTGCCGCAGAACCCACGCTCGCCCGCTCCATTTTTGGCGGCCGATCTACCACCGCTGCTGGAAGATGTCAGTGCCGCGGATCGGCTTGATTCCTGGTCCGGTCAGAGTCCATCTCGTCGTAAGCGTTCGGCCCTGCAGCGTTCCAGTCCACACGGTTTGAGAATTGCAGTTCACAATGCCATTGTTCCAGACAACATTGAAAATGACCGAACTGCCGCTCGCGTGCCCGGTTATCTTATATGGCACCGGGTTCATAGGCCCGTTTTGACACTGAAATCCAGGCGCGTGGTTGAAGTAGTGGCCAGTGAAGTTTCCGTTCGATGCTGGGTAAAGATCCATGTCGGAACCGCGCTGGTTCTGCCAGCCGGACGGTAGCGGGAAGCCCTGAGCAAAAGCGCTGACCGACGTTGCAATAACAAACGCTAAAGCAGTGACGAGCCGTTTCGTCTCGATCTCCTAGTGAAGATTCATAAAGAGACGCGCACGCAATGGTAGTATATCTTCAAGCATACACGCAACACGCTAAATGATATTTTGCTGGAATAAAAAAGAGTCACCGCCACCCGCCGCCGCCGTTCACATAAACCGTATCTGCAGTCATGAACGTGCAGGCGTCGGAGCACATGAACAGGACAAGTTCGCCGATCTCCTCGGGCTCGCCGAAGCGGTTCATCGGTACGTCTTCGAGGAAACGCTGGATCAGTTCGGGCGACGACTGCGCAGCGGCCTGAAACGGCGTCTGGATTGGTCCCGGCGAAATGGACAGCGCGCGGATGCCCTGCGTTGCGAATTCGCGCGCCACGCCCATGGTCATCGACACGACCGCGCCCTTGGCCGCTGCGTAATGGATTGAGGAACCGGGACCGCCGCGCCGATGCGCCATGCTCGCCATATTGACGATCACGCCGTGCTTGTTCTTGAGCATGTGCGGCAGCACCGCCTGCATGGCGTAGAACGTGCCGTTGACGTTGAGCGCGAAGGTCTTGTCGAGGAGCGCGTCGTCGATCTCGAGAAACTTGGCGCGCCGGATCGCGGCGCCCGCCGAGTTGAAGAGAAAATGCACGGCGCCGAAAGCCGCCACTGCGCGTTGCACTATATCGTTGACGTCTTCGCGCGAGGTGACGTCGGCCTTGAGCGCGAGCGCCTGGCTGCCGGCGCCATTCACGGCGGCCGCGGTGTCGCGCGCGCCTGGCTCGTTGATGTCGGCGCAGACGACATTCGCCCCTTCGCGGGCGAAGATCAGCGCGGTGGCGCGGCCGATGCCGCTCGCCGCGCCGGTGATGAGGATCGTCTTTCCGGCGAAATAATCCAGCGTCCTTGGCATGTCGCGTTCCTTTGGCTCGCTTACCTTCTTCGTGACCGATTGTGCCCACTCATCGCGCTTGCGACAATCGGCGTCCAGCCGATGTGCCGTGCCGTACGGGAGAAAACAATGCCGCGAATACCCATCGAATACCGCGACGCCAGTGCGGAGGTCCGCGCCGTGTTCGACGACATCAAGCGCACGCGGCGGGTCGATGACGTCAATAATTTCTGGAAATGTCTGGCGCACGATCCGGCGCTGCTTACGCGCACCTGGGCGAGCGTGAAGGAAGTGATGGCGCCGGGCGCGCTCGATCCCTTGACGAAGGAGATGGTCTATCTTGCCGTGAGCGTTACCAATGGCTGCGGCTATTGCATCGCCAGTCATACGGCCGCGGCGCGCAAAGCCGGAATGAGCGAAGCGATGTTCGGCGAACTCATGGCGGTGGTCGGCATGGCGAACGAAACCAATCGGCTGGCGAATGGCTATCGGGTGCCGATCGATCCGGCGGTTGAATAATAGGCGCGCCGCAGCTGCGTAAAAAAAGAGCCCCGGCGCGAAAGCCGGGGCTCACATTTTCGATACCTTTATTGTGCGGTGTTATTTGGCGCCGGATTGGCCGGCGAAGCGGGCGTTGCCGGCGCTGGCATTGCCGGCGAAGGTCTGGTTGCCGGCGGCGCCATCTGTGTCGTCACTGGCGGCCGCGTCTCGTTGGATGCGGTATTGGTTCCATTCTGCCCGGGCTGGTGCCCCATGCCGAACACAACCGCTAAGACGATTGCCACAAATACAGCGGCCGCGACCCAGCCCCAGGCTGAGTTGCCGGTCCGCACATTAGGGTCGTATGCGGTGTCGCGCTGGAACGGATCTTCCGGGTTGCGGTAGTCATAGTCAGACATGATGGGCCTCCGTCGTCCATCGTTAAGCTCAGTGTCAACCAAGCCGCAGAGAGTGCCGTTCCGCCGCGGCCGAATACCGCATGTGCGGTATCGACATGACACCGACTTTGGCGCTGCTTTTGTGATGGAACTTTCGCGGCCCGGCATCGCTGCAATGATTTAGCGAAGTATTTTGCGAAGTATTTCGCGACCGGTCGCCGCGCGATACCGACACCGAAATCAACCGTCGCACGAGTCCCTGCGGGAGAATTGGCGACTGGCGCGGCGAAAAATGTCGGCAGCGGCGTACGGCTGCCAGCCGGGTGACTTTTGCCGCGAAGTGGTTATTGTGCGCGCGCTTTAAGTTTGCGCTCGTAGCTCAGCTGGATAGAGCATCAGACTTCGAATCTGAGGGTCGGGAGTTCGAATCTCTCCGAGCGCGCCAGACGGACATTAGCCCAGGCAGGGCTTCATTCTTTTATATCGGCGGCGCTCACAACGGCGGACCAGCGGGTGATTTCGCTTTTGATGAAAGCGCCGAACTGATCCGGCCCCATGTCTTCCGGCGCGAAGCCCTGCTTGCGCAGCAAGTCCACGCTATCGGGCGCATGCATCGCTTGTTTCGCCGCCGCGGCAAGCTTGTCGATCACCGGCCGCGGCGTAGCCGCGGGCGCCAGAAGGCCGAACCAGAGCGGAGTGTTGAAGTCTGGCATTCCGGCTTCCGCCATGGTCGGCACATCGGGTATGAGGTCGGACCGCTTATCGGTCGCCACAGCCAGCGCCTTGATCTGTCCGGTTCTGATCTGACCGATGATCGCAGAAGTAATTTGGAAGCTCATCATGATCCGGCCGCCGATCAGATCGGTCGTGATCTGCGGGCTGCCGGGATATGGCACCTGCACAAGCTTGACGCCGGCGCGCTGCGCGTAGAGCTCGCCGCAAAGATCGGGCAGACTGCCGGGCCCGACCGAACCGAAAAGGATTTGGCCGGGCTTGGACTTGGCAAGAGCTGTGAACTCCTTGACGCTGTTCACGCCGAGTTTCGGATCGACCGCCATGACAAGCGGGCCGCTGGCAAGGAGCGCAACCGGCGCAAAATCCTTGGTCATGTCGAAGGACACTTCCGGATGTACGATTTTGTAGGTCAAGGTCGAGAGCGCCGGGACCAACAGCGTGTAGCCGTCATTGCTGGCGCGGGCGACAAATCCGGCGGCGATGCTGGATCCGGCGCCGGTCTTGTTCTCGACCACCATCTCCTGCCCCACCACGGACCCGGCGCCCTTGGCGTAGAGGCGGGCGACGATGTCGGAAGAGGCTCCGGGCGTGAAGCCGACGATCAAATGAATTGGGCGCGTCGGGTAATCGACCGCAAAAGCGGAAGGGGGCGACAGCATTGTCGCCAGACCAAGGAGTGATAGAGACCTGCGATCGATGTGAGTCATCGGCCCCGACGTTCTGCTTCTCAAGTTTTGCGGTGAAGCACCAGCTGCGCCCATCAGTGCGGCAGGCGTGTTTTTAACATTAATGGCATCCGCTTCAAGGGAGTCGGCCAAGGGCGATAATCGCCACTGGGCTTCCGGTCGCGCCCCTTCGCACAGCTCGTATGCTTCAGCACATACGCTTCGGGCGGCAGGCTAATGCTCCGCCGCCCGAGCTTCCCGTTTGACGCCAAACCCAATCGCTACGTGGTGAGCACGGGATCGCGGGCCTGCGCAGTTTGCTGCTGCTTGCCGCCGCCGTGATCTTGCGGCGCAGCCGGCAACTGCAGCACCGTTGCGGTTTGGCCGGGAACCAGCCGCGTCACCATCACGATCTGGCCGCCGGGAAATTCCAGCGCGTCGTGATGGACGTGCGGGTCGTCCATATTAACCTGGCGGAATCGCGCCACGCGGTGCTCGACCCGCGCTTTGCCGAACATGCTGAACGCGCGGTCAAATTGGACCTCGTTATCGAAAGCGAGCTCAGTGCCCGGGAGCAGGCACACCGCCACGTCGGGATGACCGATTTCGGTGAATCCGCGTGTGATCGACTTCACGAAATCGGTGGAAACGAGCCTGTCCGCGACCTTCGCTGGCCGCGAGGCGATGAGATGCAGACTGTAGTCACACATGGGAAAGGCACTCCTATGAAGGCCGTGTTCCGGCTCTCTTTCTCCTGAACCCTGCTCTCGACCAATAGTTCCTGTGGCTCGGATTCGCCGTGAGCGCCCGCGAAACTTCATCCGCTGGGCCGATCCGTTGGCTTTTCCCGAAAAGATATGTTGCGAACGAGACATATGGCATCATGCCGATTGGCGGTGCTGCCAGCGCGGTCTGGGAATGGACGATCGAGCGGTCGACAAGCGCGGGCCAAAAGTCACAGCCGCGGGCGGCATCGATCGCAAACAGGGCAGGACCCGCAGCGATGACGTGCCTCGCGGCATCGTCTGTATGGTCATCGCGACGATATTATTCTCCGGGGCTTCCGCCGCCAGCAAATGGCTGGTCGGGATTTATCCGGTCGGCGAAGTGCTCTGTCTGCGTTCTTTCGCCTCGCTCGTCGCCGGCGCGGCGATGATTTTGCCGATCAGTGGGCTATCGGCTTTTGTGACACACCGGCCGCGCGACCACCTGGCGCGCGGTCTTTCGCAATCGATCTCGCAGCTCTGCTTGCTCTTGGCCTTCAGTTTGATGCCGCTTGCCGGAGCCGTCGCGATCAACTTCTCTGCGCCGCTCTTTGCCGCCTTGGTGTCGATCATCTGGCTCAAGGAGCCGGCCGGTTTTGCCAGGGGCGCCGCGCTGATCATCGGCTTTGTCGGCGTGCTGATCGTGACCAATCCCGGCACGAACTCGCTGACGCTCGGCGCGCTGTTCGCGCTTACCAATGCAGTCATGTACGGCACGGTCACCGTCGCGGTGCGCGGCATGACCCGGACCGAATCCGCCAACACGTTGGTGATCTGGCAATTGGCTGTGCTCGCTTTCTTTCATAGCTTTCTTTTGCTGTTCGGCTGGCGCTCGCCGACCGCCATCGATGCGGCGATGCTGTTCGGCACTGGATTCACCAACGCGATCGGACAGTGGTTCTGGACCAAGGCGCTGCAGTTGGCGCCGGCTCCCGCGGTGACGCCTTTCTATTACCTGATGTTGGTCTGGGCCTTGATGTTCGGATTTTTCATCTGGGGGGACATTCCTTCGGCGAGCCTGCTGGTTGGGTCCGCGATCGTCGTCATGACCGGCCTGTTTTTGTTCTTGCGGGAGGCACGCCTGCAGCGTCAGCTTGCGGCGCGCTGATCTGACCGATGTTGGGCTTGCGGCAAAATGCTAAGCTGCAGGCATGGGCAATTTAGGTAGGAACAAGAGGGGTCGGTTGTGGAGCGTCGAAATTTTCTCAAATTGAGTGCAGGTTTTGCCGCAATGCCGGTTGCGGCGCGCCGCGCGGTTGCGCTGGACTATCCGACCCGGCCCGTGCAAGTGATCGTTGGGCAGGCGGCGGCAAGCTCCTCCGATATTACCGCGCGGCTCATCTCCCAATTTCTTTCCCAGCATCTCGGCCAGCAGTTCGTCGTCGAGGTTCGCCCGGGCGCCACCGGCAACATCGCCACCGAGCAAGTCGTGCGCGCAACGCCGGATGGCTACACGCTGCTTCTGGTGAATTCGCAGAACACGATCAACGCCGCGCTGTTTCCCAACCTGCCGTTTGACTTTGTGCGCGACGTCGCGCCGATTGCCGGAGTGTTCCGGGTGCCGCTGGTGATGGAAGTGCTGCCGAATTTTCCAGCACAGACCGTGCCGGAATTTATCGCTTACGCCAAAGCCAATCCGGGGAAGATCAACATGGCCTCGGCCGGAGTCGGCGGGCCGCAGCACGTTGCCGGGGAATTGTTCAAGTTCATGGCGGGCGTGGATCTTGTGCACGTGCCGTATCACGGTTCGACACCGGCAATGACCGATCTGCTCGCGGGGCAGGTGCAGGTGATGTTCGACGTCACGCCGACGGCGTTGCCGCAGGTTCGGGCTGGCAGGCTGCGCGCGCTCGCAGTCACCATGCCGGAACGCCTGGACATGCTGCCCGGCGTACCGACCATGGCGGAATTTCTGCCCGGTTATGAAGCGTTCGGCTGGATAGGCTTTGGCGCGCCAAGGAAGACGCCGGCGCCGATCATTGAGACGCTCAACAAAACAATCAATGACGCGGTCGCCGAACCTGCGATCAAGGCGCGGTTGCTCGATCTTGGCGGTCTTGTCATGCCGCCGAACTCGCCCGCCGATTTCGGCAAATTCATTGCCGCCGATACCGAGAAATGGATCAAGGTCGTGAAGTTTGCCAATCTCAAGCCTGAATGAACCGCAGGCGAGAGCGGAAAGGGAAGAGGAAATCATGAGTTTGGCGCGCAGGAAATTTCTCCATCTCGCAGGCGGCGCGGCCGCCACGGCAAGCTTTTCGCACGCGGCCTTTGCGCTCGATTATCCCACACGACCGATCACCATCGTGGTGCCGTTCGCAGCGGGCGGCGCAACCGACGTACTGGCGCGCGTGCTCGCTGACGCGATGGGCAAATCGCTCGGTCAAACGATGATCGTCGAAAATGTGACTGGCGCGGCCGGCACTATCGGCGTCTCGCGGGTCGCGCGCGCGGCAGCCGATGGCTACACGCTCAGCATCGGCACTTTGACGTCGCACGTGCTGATCGGCGGCCTCTACAAATTGGATTTCGATCTGCTGACCGATCTCACTCCGATCGCCGAACTGGCCTATGAACCACTGCTGATCTGCATCAAGAACGGCTTGCCGGTCCACAATCTGCAGGAGCTTATTGCCTGGTTAAAGGCCAATCCCGGCAAGGCGAGCGTCGGCATTCCGGGCGCGGGCTCGACCGGCAATCTCGCCGGCATTTCCTTTCAGAACATCACCGGCACCACGTTTCAGTTCGTTCCCTATCGCGGCGATGCTCCGGCCGTGCAAGACATGATAGCCGGCCAGATCGACATGATGATCGAGCCGTCGTCAAATTTCACAGCGCAAGTCCAGGCCGGCACGATCAGGGCGATCGCGGTGCCGGCCAAGACCCGCCTGTTCAGCCTACCCGACGTACCGACGACCGATGAAGCCGGCCTGCCCGGATACTACGCTTCGATCTGGTTCGGGCTGTGGGCACCGAAGAACACTCCGAAGGATATCATCGCCAAACTCAGCAGCGCGGCGCTGGCCGCATTGGCGGACGACAACGTCAAAGCGAAGCTCAACAAGCTTGGACAACAGGTCGCCACACGCGAACTGCAGGATCCGGGGGCTTTCGCCGCCTTCCAAAAATCCGAAGCGGAGAAATGGTGGCCGATTATCAAGGCAGCCAATCTGAAAGTCGAATGAGCCTCGATTGAGGTCCCCGAGCTCGGCCCGGCCGCAACAATTACAGTTGATTAGCTAAATGCACAGAGAGGGCTCACCCGCGATTGCGGCGGCCCTCCCTTGCGAGCGAGCTGCGGCAGTCAACCGACGTAATCGACTCGTCTTTGGTCCGCAGTTTCTTCCGTTGTTTTCGGCTGCGCCGGTAGCTGTAGCACTGTGGCCTGTTGGCCTTCGCACAACAGCGTTAGCAGAACCGACCGGCCGTCGGGAAATTCCAACGCGTCATGGTGGGCAGCTACCTTGTCTTTGTTGATCTGCCGGAAAATTGCCGTGCTGTAATTCAGGGCGCGTTCACGCCATGGAAATAGGCCGGTCGCAAGGCACATGACCTCGCCGGCGAATGACAATTCGGTTCCGGGCAACAGACACACCGCGGTGCCCGGATCTTCCGGGGCGCAAAATCCGCGGGTTCCGGTACCGAAATCGCGTACCGACAGCTTGTCGCCGACGCGCGCCGGCCGCGAGCGGACGTTGGTTAGACTGTAGTCGCACATGGGGCTCTCTCTCCTTTTTGGACAGCCCCACGGTCAAAACGAGTACACAGCCCTTTTGGTTTCGCCGGTCCCCGCAGAATTCCAGATTGAGTCGGAAATCTCGCTTACGCGCGGCGTGTCGCTCAAAAAATAACCACGCTGCGGATCGATTTGCCCTCTCGCATCAAGGCGAAAGCCTTATTGATGTCGCCGAGCGGCATGGTGTGCGTGATCATCGGGTCGATCTCGATACGCCCCTCCATGTACCAGTCGACGATCCTCGGCACGTCGGTGCGGCCGCGTGCGCCGCCAAAAGCGGTGCCCCGCCAGACCCGGCCGGTCACCAACTGGAATGGACGCGTGGAAATCTCCTGACCGGCGCCGGCAACGCCGATGATAATGCTCTGTCCCCAGCCCCGATGGCAGCTTTCGAGCGCGGCCCGCATCAGATTTACGTTACCGACGCACTCAAAAGTGTAGTCGGCGCCGCCGATTTGATCGGCGCCGCTTTTGGTCATGTTGACGAGATGAGGGACGAGATCGCCTCCGACTTCGGCCGCATTGACGAAATGGGTCATGCCGAAGCGCTCGCCCCATGCCTTCTTCTCAGGCTTCACATCGACGCCGATGATCATTGCGGCGCCAACGAGGCGAAGCCCCTGGATGACGTTCAAGCCGATGCCGCCGAGACCGAACACAATGCATTTGGCGCCAGGTTCGACCTTTGCCGTATTGATCACCGCGCCGATGCCGGTGGTAATGCCGCAGCCGATGTAACAGACCTTGTCGAACGGCGCGTCCTCGCGGATTTTGGCCACGGCAATTTCGGGCAGCACGGTAAAATTCGCGAAGGTTGAACAGCCCATGTAATGATGGACCTTCTCGCCGCGGACCGAAAACCGAGACGTGCCGTCGGGCATCACGCCTTGGCCCTGGGTTGCACGAATGGCAGTGCACAAATTGGTCTTGCGCGACAGGCAGGACGGACAATTGCGGCATTCGGGCGTGTAAAGCGGGATGACGTGGCCCAGCATTGGCAAGGCTTTGCACCTTAGCGCAAGTTATCGCTCGCCAACGCAAGTTATCCTTATTCTATCGGACTAATGTTGTCGTTTCTCGTTGCAGCTTGACGCTGCCCCTTGCACCCAAGCGTCTGCGCCTGTACCTAGGATAGGCACGGATAGGTACGGGAGGAATGGGATGCGACGACTTCTCACCGATAGATTTTGTGCAGGGGCCAAAGCTCGGGATGGCGATGTGCAGACCGATTACTTCGACACCCAATGCAGCGGATTGGCGCTGCGGGTTAGCGAAGGCCGAAAAAGTTGGACCCTCCACTATACCCTCG
>DASXJB010000133.1:0-2277 GCA_036497645.1 Xanthobacteraceae bacterium | reverse complement strand
GTGAATGCGATGACGCCACCCTTGGCGGCCGCATAAACTGTTTCGCCGCCGCTGCCGACACGGCCGGCATCGCTCGAAACATTAATGATCTTGCCTTTTCCGGCTGCGATCATGGGCGGCAGCAGCGCTTGCGTGAGATGCACTGGACCGCCGAGATTGACAGCGATGACGCGGTCCATGTAGTCGGACGTATTGTCGATGAACGGCTGGAGGTCATTCCAACCTGCCGCGTTGACCAGCAAGTCGACACGACCGCTGCGAGCGATTACTTCCGTAGCGCAGCGTCGCGCCGATTTCGGATCGGCCAGATCGACCGCAACGGCCTCAACCGCAAGCCCCGTATCGGCGGCCTCTTTGGTGACCTCCGCTGCTTTGGCACCGTTGACATCGGCGCAAATGACGCGCGCCCCGCAACGGGCAAATTCCAGGACCGTCGCTTTGCCGATACCGGAAGCACCTCCCGTGATCAGCGCTGTTTTGCCGTCAAGCTTCATGGGAGCGGTCCTTTCCGTTGCCTCGATATCGGCATCAATGGCTAGCGAGAAACGCCGCGACGCGTTCGCGCGTCTCGGAATTGGTCGACAACCGCCGCGTCTCTGCAAGTTCATCGAGAAAGCCGCGATTACCAGGCTGTTCGGCCGCGGCAATACATTTCTTGCTGGCGCGCAATGCCGGAGCAGGTAATGCCGCGATGCGCCGGACGATCTCGGCGGTACGTATCGGGAGCTCAGCGCGGGCAACGGCCCATTGCGCGATGCCAAGCTGAACCGCATCTGTGCCATCGATGATTTCAGCTCCGAGAATGAGACGCGATGCCACCGATCGACCGCACAATCTGGTGAGGCGTTGCGTGCCGCCGGCGCCGGGAATCAACCCAAGGCGGCCCTCAGGCAGGCCGAGCTTAGCTTCGAGCGCGACGATGCGGAGATCGCAGGCGAGCGCCAATTCCAACCCGCCGCCCATGGCGGCTCCGCCGATCTCGACCAATGTCACTTGCGGCAACTGCTCAAGCCGTTGATAAAGGCGTTGCAGCCTCGCGACAAAGCGATAGGTGCAATCGGGTCCGTCGGCAGCATCGAAACGCTCGCGGACTTGAACAAGATCCGCGCCGGCGCAGAACACCTTCTGATCGGAACGCACATGCAGAATCTTCCAATCGGATTGCGCCGCTAGCTCATCGAGTTTCGCGTCGAACCGCGTAATGAATTCATCGCTCACCGCATTAACCGGCGGGCGGCTCAGCGAGAGCGTCGCAATACCGTCGCCATGCGTTAACGTGATCATGCTCGCATGCGCTCCGTGGTCGGCGCTAAAGCGCGCGACTTTATCAATTCGCGGGCGACAACGACCTTCTGCACCTCGGTCGCGCCCTCGTAGATGCGCAACGCCCGAATCTCGCGGTAGAGTGCTTCGACCTTGACGCCGACTCGCACGCCGTTGCCGCCGAAAATCTGCACAGCGCGGTCGATCACGCGTTGCGCCTTCTCGGTGGCAAACATTTTCGCGATCGAGGATTCGCGCGTAATGCGCGCGGCACCCTGGTCCTTGGTCCAAGCGGCGCGATAGACCAGCAATGCCGCCGCATCGACCTCGGCCGCGCTGTCGGCGAGCGAAGCTTGCGTCATCTGCAGGTCGGCGAGCGGCCCGCCAAATAGCTTGCGCGTTGCCGCCTGCTCGATCGCCTCGTGCAGGGCCCGTCGCGCAAGACCAAGCGCCGCCGCCGCAACCGTCGAACGGAAAATGTCGAGTGTTGCCATTGCCACCTTGAAGCCGGCGCCAGGCGACCCCAGTCTGTTTGCTACCGGCACTCGGCAGCCTTGCAAGCGCAGCGTTGCAAGCGGATGCGGGGCGATGATCTCAATCCGGCCGGCAATCGAGAGTCCAGGCGCGTCGGCGTCGACGACAAAAGCGGACAGGCTCTTGGCGCCGGGCGCTTCACCGCTGCGTGCGAACACGACGTAGTGGTCGGCGATGCCGCCATTGGAGATCCAGGTTTTGACCCCATCGAGACGGACATGGGCGGGCCCGTCGGCTTTCGCGGTGGTTGCGAGCGCACTGACGTCGGAGCCGGCTTCGGGTTCAGAGAGCGCGAAAGCGGCGATATGGCGGCCATCGCGCACCGGCGGCAGGTATTTCGCCTTCAGCTCGTCGCTGCCGAACAGCGAGATCGAGCCGGTTCCCAGGCCTTGCATGGCGAAAGCGAAGTCCGCGAGGCTGTCATGCCAAGCGAGAATCTCCCGCGCCAGACAAAGCGTGCGCACATCGATCTTGTCCGAC
>DASXJB010000132.1:0-3251 GCA_036497645.1 Xanthobacteraceae bacterium | reverse complement strand
CAATTTCGAATATATCCAGGCGGCGCGCGCGCTCGGCGTCTCCAACCGGACCATCATGTTCCGCCATCTCTTGCCCAATGCCATGGTGGCGACGATGACGTTTCTGCCTTTCATCATGTCGTCGTCGGTCATGACGCTCACTGCGCTCGATTTTCTCGGCTTCGGCCTGCCGCCGGGCTCGCCTTCGCTGGGCGAACTGCTTTCCCAAGGCAAGGCCAATGTACACGCGCCCTGGCTCGGGCTGACCGGCTTCTTCACCGTCGCGCTGATGCTGTCGCTGTTGATATTCATCGGCGAAGCGGTGCGTGACGCATTCGATCCGCGCAAGACCTTTGCATGACAGAGCCCCTCCTCTCCGTCCGCGATCTTTCCATCGCTTTCCGCTCCGGTGGCCGCGAAACGCTGGCCGTGGACCGGATCTCGTTCGACATCGCCAAAGGCGAGACGCTGGCGCTGGTCGGCGAATCCGGCTCCGGCAAATCGGTCACCGCGCTGTCGATCTTGCGGCTTCTGCCCTATCCGGCGGCGCGGCATCCATCCGGCGCGATCAATTTCAAAGGCACCGATTTCCTTCAGCTTAACGAACGCCAGATGCGCCGCGTGCGCGGCGACGATATCAGCATCGTGTTCCAGGAGCCGATGACCTCGCTCAACCCGCTGCACACGATCGAAAAGCAGATCGGCGAGATTTTGCTGTTGCATCGCGGCCTGACCGGGCTCGCGGCGCGCGAGCGGACCATCGAAGTGCTGACCCAGGTCGGCATTCCCGACCCGCAGACGCGGTTCAAAAGCTATCCGCATCAACTCTCGGGCGGCCAGCGGCAGCGCGTGATGATCGCGATGGCGCTCGCCAACGAGCCCGATCTGTTGATCGCCGACGAACCGACCACCGCGCTCGACGTCACCGTGCAGGCGCAGATCATCGCGCTGTTGAAGGATCTTCAGGCCCGGCTGCACATGTCGCTGTTGTTCATCACCCATGATCTCGGCATCGTGCGCAAGATCGCGCAACGGGTCTGCGTGATGAAAGACGGCAAGATCGTCGAGCACGGCGCGGTCGCGCAGGTTTTCGCCGCGCCGGAACATCCCTATACCCGCGCTCTCCTCGCCGCCGAACCGAAGCCCGATCCGGCGCCGCCGCAGCCCGATGCCCCGATCGTCATCGAGACCAAGGACTTGAAGGTCTGGTTTCCGATCACCAGCGGGCTGCTGCGCAAGGTGGTCGGCCACGTCAAAGCTTGCGACGGCTTGAACATCGAAGTGCGCAAGGGCGAAACGCTCGGCGTCGTCGGCGAATCCGGCTCGGGCAAGTCGACGCTCGGCCGCGCCATTTTGCGGCTGATCTCGTCCGAAGGACTGATCGCGTTCATGGGCCATGATCTGCAAGGGCGGACGTTTAAGGAAATGCTCCCGTTCCGCCGCAACATGCAGATCGTTTTTCAGGACCCCTACGGTTCGCTCTCGCCGCGGATGTCGGTGGCCGAGATCATCAAGGAAGGCCTCAAGGTCCATCATCCGCGCATGTCCGAAGACGAGCGCGACCGCCGCGTCATTCAGGCGCTCAACGACGTCGGGCTCGATCCCGAGACACGGTTTCGCTTTCCGCACGAATTCTCCGGCGGGCAGCGGCAGCGTATCGCACTGGCGCGGGCGGTCGTGCTCGAGCCGAGCTTCATCGTGCTCGATGAGCCGACCAGCGCGCTTGATATGCTGATACAAGCGCAGATGGTCGATTTGTTGCGCGACCTGCAGAAGCGGCGGGATTTGACATATCTGTTCATTTCCCACGATCTGCGCGTGGTCGCGGCGCTGGCGAGCCGGCTCTTGGTCATGCGCCACGGCGTGGTGGTCGAGGCCGGCGCCGCCGCCGATCTGTTCCGCAATCCGCAGACCGATTACACGCGTGCGCTGTTCGCCGCCGCTTTCAATCTCGAAACCGCGCCGGAAGGTGTGGTCGCGCAGTAATCTCAAAACCCGAACAGCTTGGTCGGATTATCCACCAGCATGAGCTGACGCGTTTTCGGGTCCGGCGCGATCTCCGCGATCAGATCGACCAGTTCGCCGTCGTTCGGCACGGCGCTGTGGTTGGGGTGCGGCCAATCGGTGCCCCAGACAACGCGTTCGGGCGCATGCGCGGCGAGCGAGCGCGCGAACGGCACCGCGTCGGCATAAGGATAGTTTTGCTTGGTGATACGGTCGGTTCCCGACAGCTTCACCCATACATTGCCGCGGTCGAGGAGCCGGCGCAGCGCCGAGAACGCCGCGCCGTTGAGCCCTTCGGCAACGTCGATGCGGCCGATATGGTCGATGACGACGGCGGCATCGACCGAAGTGATGAAATCGTAGTGCTCGCGTATTCCCTGGCCGCCGAGATGCATGGCGATATGCCAGCCGTACGGCGAGACCGCCTCGATAACCTGACGCATGTCCGCGTATGGCATCGGCGCGCCGAGATGGGGGAAATGAAAATGCAGGCGGATGCCGCGGACACCGGCCTCGTCGAGCCGCTCGACCTCCGCCGCCGGCGTATCCGGTTTGAGCAAGGCAACGCCGCGATAGCGGCCGGCTCCGGCGGCGAGGAGATCGAGCAGCACGGCATGGTCGCTGCCGTGGCAGGTCGAATGCACGAACACGCCGCGCTCAAAGCCAAGAAAATCATGCAGCCGGAACAGATCTTCCTTGGGCGCATCGGCGGGCGTAAACGGCCGGTCCGGCGCGTAGGGAAACTTGCGGTGCGGCCCGAACACATGAAAATGCGAGTCGCAGGCGAGCTGCGGCAATTTCAATGTCGGCTTTTTCGGATTCGCATCTGGCGGCGCAATCGTTGGCGTGAGATCGTCGGGACGAATGGACATCGAATATTCCTGTCAATGTGGCCCGGATATCGCAACGCGATATCCGGGTGAGATATCACTTCCCGGATAGAGCTCCGCTCGATCCGGGCTACGGGCTCAATCGCAGCGCGCGGTCATGCCGCCGCCGACGACAATCTCGGTCCCGGTGATGAAGCGCGCTTCGTCGGAAGCCAGAAACAGCACCGCATGCGCGGTATCGCGGCCGTCGCCCATGAAGCCGAGCGGAATCCGCGCCACGCGGGATTTGAGCAGCGCTTCGACGTCGCCGCCGGTGCGCTGCTTGGCGAGCCGCGCCTCGACCATCGGCGTATGCATCTGACCCGGCACCACGGTGTTCACCCGGATGCCGTTTTTGGCATATTGCACGGCGGTGACGCGCGAGAATTGAATCACGGC
>DASXJB010000131.1:0-2593 GCA_036497645.1 Xanthobacteraceae bacterium | reverse complement strand
GCGGCCGTTGGCGAAGCGCCGCCGGTCAAGTTCTAACCTCGTTTCGGCGTAGTCGTTCACGATGGCCGCTTACGGTCTCTACAGTCATATCCAATCGAACCGGCGCCGTTCGATCGCGCTGCTGATCGGACTGTTTTTTCTGGTCTATGTGCTGGTCTATGCCGGCGCGCTGTTGGCGGCAGCGCTGTCGCTCGATGCCGATCTCGACACGCTAATGCAGATCGCCTGGATCGATCTCCTCAAGGCGGCGCCGTTCGCGACCATCGGCACCGCGGCCTGGATCGTGATCGCCTATTATTTTCATCAAAGCATGATCGACGCCGTCACGGGGGGCCGCGAAATTCAACGCAGCGACGACCCGCGGCTTTACACCATCCTGGAAAATCTTTGCATTTCGCGCGGCATTCCGACGCCGACGCTGAAACTGATCGAATCCGACGCGCTCAACGCTTTCGCCACCGGCATGAACGCCAAGCAATATTCCATCACCGTGACGACTGGATTGCTCGACCGGCTCGACGATGCAGAAATTGAATCGGTGCTCGGCCACGAGCTCACCCATATCCGCAACGGCGACGTGCGCATGATGGTCGTCGCGGTCGTCATTGTCGGCGTTATTTCCTTTTTCGCCGAGCTCGTCTTCCGGCTGTGGTTCTACAATGGGTTCAGCTTTCGCGGCTCGCGTTCGGACGATCGCCGCGGCGGTGGCGCCGGCGTAGCGATCCTTGTCGCGATCGCGCTCCTCGTCGTCGCCTATCTGTTGTCCTTCCTCATTCGCTTGGCGCTATCGCGTTCGCGCGAATTCCTCGCCGACGCCGGTTCGGTGGAATTGACAAAGAATCCCGACGCCATGATTTCGGCGTTGCGCAAGATCGAAGGGCGCGGCGAACTGCCGGGCGCTACCTCCGCGGTCATGGAAATGTGCATCGACAATCCGCGCGAAGGATTCGGAGAGTTGTTTGATACTCACCCGAGTGTTGAGAGTCGCATAACTGCTCTGGTGAAATTCGCAGGCGGACACGATCCTGGTCCGCTGGCGCTGCCGCCCCCGACCGATGAAGATGATGATCGATCCAGCCCACGGGAATCGGCGGAACAACAAACAAACGCTGAAACATTGACGGAATCCGGCACTCGCGATGATCGCGGACCGTGGTCGCAACCGTCTGCGGAACCGGCGCCGGCACCCGGACCGTGGGGACCGCACCGCAGTTAACCATAAGCGGCTACAACTTGCGCAAAAGCATCGTCGTCGCGCGCCGCGAGAGTGATCAGACTTTCCAACTTACGATCACCGTCGTGCGCCATTGATCGGCCAGGATGCGGTCGAACAGCGCCATTTGACCACGCGTATCGGCGATCGCCGAGCTGCGCCGACGATTGGAGCAGACCATTTTCGTCCCCGTGCACAATGAAGCCGCCTCGTTCATGGTCATTGCCCAGGACTTTCCGCCATCATCGCCGAAATATGAGACGATCCGCATTCCGCGCCTGTCGCCGATCGTGCGTGGCGTGATCGATCGGCCCGGCTTCTCTTTCAGCACATATATGTCACAGCAGCCCGGCGGACCGACCGAAGTGCATAGCTGGGTCGGCCAGATTTTCGCGGAATTTCGCGAGCTGGAATTACAGCTCCTGATCGGCGAACTGGAATCATCGCTGCGCGGCGGCCGCAAGGGACCGATCCGGCAAATCGGCTGACCGCGCTCGCGACCAACGGCGGTCAGTGGCCTTCGAAGCTCACCAGCGTGCGCACCGGCACGCCGAGCTTTCTGATCTTTTCAGCACCGCCGAGCTCCGGCAGATCTATGACGAAGCAGGCGGCCAAGACCTCCGCCCCGATCTGCTTGAGAAGCTTCACCGCCGCCTCGGCCGTCCCGCCGGTAGCGACGAGATCGTCGACCAGAATGACGCGCTCGCCCTTGATCAGCGCGTCCTCGTGCATTTCCATTTCATCGATGCCGTATTCAAGCGAGTAGCCGACGCTGACGCGTTTAAACGGCAGCTTGCCCTTCTTGCGGATCGGCACGAAGCCACAAGACACCTGATGCGCGATCGCGCCGCCGAGAATAAAACCGCGGGCCTCGATCCCAGCCACCTTGTCGATCTTGCTGCCGGCCCACGGCTGCACCAACTCGTCCACGGCGCGGCGAAACGCCCGCGCATCGCCCAATAGCGTGGTGATATCCCGGAACATGATCCCCGGCTTGGGATAATCCGGGATCGTGCGAATTGCGGCCTTCAGATCGTTTTCAAGTGCGACACTGATCATGGTCGAACCCGCAGCCGGCGCGCCGGTCAAGCCCTGTACTCGGTCGGCGCACGCGGTTTTTCCAATTCGGGATCGTGCAGGACGGCGTGCCAGACTCGTTTCTTGGTGAAATAGAGAAGCGCCGTGAACACGATCAGGAACACCATCACCTGAAAGCCCAACCGCTTGCGCGCGTCGAGCGTCGGCTCGGCGGCCCACATCAAAAATGCCGCCACGTCGCGGCCATATTGATCGACGGTGGTCGGCGTGCCGTCGGTATATTCAACCTGTCCGTCGCTCAATGGCTTCGGCATGCCAATGGCATGGCCGGGAAAATATTTG
>DASXJB010000130.1:0-7052 GCA_036497645.1 Xanthobacteraceae bacterium | reverse complement strand
GCCCAGTTGAGCTTGCCCGGCTGTGCGCGGGCGAGCGCCATCAATTGAGCAATCGAATTGACGTTCAGGCTCGCCGGCACCGAAATCGTGATGATGGTGTTGGAGACGCGCGCAATCGGCAGCAAGTCGGCCGGCTTATATGGCAGGTGATCGTGGAGGAACGGGTGCGCGGTGAAGGAGGAGGTCGGAGAGAATAGCAATTGATGGTCGTCATGCGCGCTGACGAATGAATTGATTGCGACTATGCCGTCGCCGCCGGGCCGGTTCTCGACCACAATCGGCTGACCCCATCGCTGCCCTAGCCGATCCGCAAATAAGCGCGCGCCGATATCGGAGCCGCTGCCAGGACCGAGCGTCACAATGAATTTCACCGGCCGTGTCGGCCAGGCTTGATCGGCCGATGCCGGGCCGGAGAACGGCAGAGTAAGCACGATAGCGGCCGCGACCATTAAGGCCGCGCCAAGACTCAGTGCAGCAGCCAGGAGGACAGAAATTAACACAGAAATTCTGGACAGCGTCACGCGCATGACTTTCCTCCGCTTCCCAATTCGTTTTTTGTTGGTTTTGGCGTCAGCTCTCCAGGCCGGTCGGCACGTTCTTATTCTCGCTCACAAGCTTTATCCCGGCGGCGAGCGCCATGGTCTCGGCAAGCGCGGCAAAATCCTTCTGCAGATAGTCTTGCGGGTTTTTTTGCAGCATCGCGGCGCCGAAATGGCTCTGCAGCACTTCACGCGTCGCCGCCGTGACCGGCATCGGCACGTCCATTTCGCGGCCAAGCTCTAGTCCGAGATCGAGGTCCTTGCGCAATAGCTCCGGCGTGAATGTCGTCGTCCAGTCGAGATTGACCAGCGCGGGAGATTTGTAGCGGGTGAACATCGAGCCCATCACGCCATTGTTGAGAAAGGCCAGAAATGCGTGCCGGGGCACGCCCATCTTGTTCGTGAGCAGCGTGATCTCGATCAGGTTTTCGATCACGACCCCGAGCATCACGTTGTGCGCGATCTTGCAGACGCGCGCCAATTCGCCTTCTCCGACATAGGATACGCCGCGCGGAGCGAAGACTTCGATCAGGGGCATGGCGATTTTGCACGCGGCCTCGACGCCCGAGACGACGGCCGAGAGCTGACCGGCCTTGATGACCTTGGCATTGCCGCTGACCGGGGAGGCGACGAAATCGGCGCCGAGTTCCTGGAGCTTGTTGCGGATCGCCGCCGATTCTTCCACCGCAATGGTGGAGCAATCGACGACCACCGGCGGCATTCTGCCGCTGCCGGCGGCGACGCCGTCCTTGCCGTAGAGCACGTCCTGCACGTCGGGGCCGGTGGCGACGATCGAGAACAGCACGTCGACCGATTTCAGGTCTGCCAGGCGATCGACGATTTTGCCGCCGATTTTCGCAAGCGGCTCCGCCTTGGCGCGCGTGCGATTCCAGATCGATACATCGTGGCCGGCTTTGATGAGCCGCTCCGCCATCGGAAATCCCATGCGGCCCATGCCGATCCAACCGATCTTCTGAGTCTTGCCCGTCGCCATTGCCAAGCTCCTTTGCGTTACCGCGATGTCCTAGCATAGCGCGCGACTGCTGCAACGTCGCAACGGACGCGAGGCTTGTCGGCCGATCGCCAATGACACTATGCTCGCAAGGTGATGCATGATGTCGTCGAGAGTGGAAGTTTCGGCGCTATCGGCGTCGGCGACAGCCGCTTCTTTCGCCGCGCCTGGCGCAATACCTATCCCTTCATCGTGGTCGGCGCGTCGTGGGAGGCCATAGCGCATCTCGGCATCTTCCCTGTCCAGTTCTTCCCGCCGTTGGAATCGATCGCCGCGGCTTTCGCACGGCTCTGCGCCAGTGGCGTTCTGCCGCATCACGCTTTCGACACGCTCGTCCGGCTCACCGCCGGTTTCGCGCTGGCCGCATGCGTCGGCATCGCGGCGGGTGTGCTCATGGGGCGCTCGCGTCGGGCGGAAGATATTTTGTTGCCGCTCGTGAGTATCGGCGCTCCCATTCCTGGTCTCGCCTACGCACCGTTGTTTCTGTTGTGGTTCGGCCGGGCAATATTCCCGCCATCGCGCTAGTCGCTTTCGTCTCCGCCTTTCCAGTCATCTACAATTCCTGGACCGGTGTGAAAGCGGTGAAGGAGATCTGGCTGCGTTCGGCGCAAGCGATGGGCGCCGACGATCGCCGCCTGTTTCGCCATGTCGTCCTGCCGGGCGCGCTGCCCTATATCGTGACCGGCCTTCGGCTCGGTCTCGCCCAGGCCTGGCGCATTCTGGTCGCGGTCGAGATGCTCGCGGCCGTGCCCTGGGGCTTGGGCTGGCTGATATTCGGTGCGCAGGAATTTCTCAATACCGACGTGATGCTGGCCGGCATCGCGGTGATCGCGCTGATCGGGCTTGGGCTCGAGAAACTCGTCTTTCAGCCGCTGGAAAATTTCACGGTCGTGCGCTGGGGCATGATGACATGATGACAGCGCGTGCATGGTCGGAGCGATCGAGCTCATTGCGGCGCGGCGCGCTGACGCTGATTATCGCTGCGGCGCTCTATGACGCGCTCACACGCAGCGGCTACTTCCCCCAAGCCCTGACGCCCACGCTCGGCACTATCGCGCAAACGCTTTTTGCGTCGCTCGCCGACGGCACCATGCTTCTGCATGCGGCCGCTACGCTCTATCGCGTGCTGATCGGCTTTGGCTTTGCGGTTGCGATTGGCTTGCCCTTGGGCGTGCTGATGGGCCGGTTTCGGCCGGTTGAAAATTTCGTGTTGCCGCTTATGAGCGCGCTGATGCCGATTCCATCGCTGGCCTGGGTGCCGGTGTTCATTCTGTGGTTCGGGCTCGGCGATACCGTGAGCGTGCTCATCGTATTCTATGCCGCACTATTCCCGATGCTGCTCAATACCTGGTCGGGCGTGCGCGCGGTGAACCCGATCTGGCTGCGCGCGGCGAGCGCCATGGGCGCGAACGAACACGCGCTGTTCTGGAAGGTCATTATCCCCGGCGCCTCGCCCTTCATCATTGCCGGCCTGCGCCAATCCTTCCTGCGCTCATGGATCGCGGTGATCGGCGCCGAAATGCTGGCGGGCTCCGATTGGGGTCTGGGCTGGGTGATCTTCGACGCCAAGGAATTCCTCGATGCCGACGTGATGCTGGCGTCGCTGATCGTGATCGGTTTTATCGGCTTTGCCACCGAACGGTTGGTGTTCGGTTCGATCGAACGCGCCACCATTTATCGCTGGGGCATGGCGCGCGCGGCGCGAGTCTAAAGCATGATGACGATTCATCCCGCCATAAACAGGGCAGCGCCACTCATTCCGGCTTGATGTCGGCGGCGGCGATGATCGCTTGATATTTGGCGATTTCGGCGCGAACGAAGCCAGAGAATTCGTCGATCGACAGCGCCGAAACCTCGGCGCCGTCATTCTGCAATCGCGATTTCATCTCGGGCTCGAGCAGAATTTGATTGATTGTCGTGTTCAAGCGCTTGGCGATATCCATCGGCAGCGCGCGCGGTCCAAAAAATCCGACCCAGAGGGCGAAATCGAAATCGGCAATTCCGGTGGCTTCGGCGACGCTCGGAATGTCCGGCGCCGCGCTTGCGCGCTTGGCCGTCGATACCGCGAGCAGCTTGACCTTGCCGCCTTGCATCAGCGGCACGGCGGCGGGAAATCCGGGAAAATAGAAATCGACATGGCCGCCGACGACATCGTTCAAGGCCGGCGCGGCGCCCTTATAGGGCACATGCGTCAGATTGTTGTTGAGCTTGAGCTTCAACAATTCGCCGGCGAGATGGCCGGGCGTACCAATGCCGGCCGAGGCGAAGGTCACCGGCCGACCGGGGCTGCGCAGAAATTTCACAAACTCCGCCATTGTGGAATAGGACGCGTTGGCCGGCACCACCAAAGCGAGCGGCACGACCCCGGTAAGCGCAATCGCTTGCAGATCCTTGCGCGGGTCGTAACCGGCATCTTTCATGAAAAACGGATTGATCGCGATTTCCGGTGTCTGCGCCACAGTGAGGGTGTAGCCGTCAGGTGGAGCGTTGACGACGTCGCGCGCGCCCAAGGTGCCGCCGGCGCCGGGACGGTTCTCGACCACCACCGATTGCCCGAGCGCGTTCGAGAGTTTGTTGCCAACAAGCCGCGCGACGATATCGCCGGTGCCGCCAGCCGCGAAATTCACGATGAGATGGATGGGCCGGCTCGGGAATGCGTCCGAAAAGGCCGGCGCGGTGGCGGCGAGCGCGGCCACCAGCGCCATGACGGCTGCGGCGCGGATATCGATTGCATTCATCTGAAACAGTCCTTCGTGGCGATCCTTTTGCGTCCGGTCGTTACTTCTGGCACAAAGCGCGGCTCGAACAGAAGCCTGCATGTTAAAGCATGATCCCGAAAAGTGGACACCGGTTTTCGGAAAAGATCATGCTTAAAACAAGCAAAGCGAATGGCGATTCGACTTAAAGCCATTTCGCTTTAGGGTGAAGACGCCAAACCGGAAGCGGCGAGACGCGGCGATGGCCCATATCGAGGCGCGCGACATCACGCTCACCTACCAGACGCCAAGCGGGGCGGTGCCGGCCGTCCACGGCGTCAGCTTTGGCGTCGACACTTCGGAATTTTTCTGCATCGTCGGACCGAGCGGGTGCGGTAAGTCGACGCTTTTGAATATCGTAGCCGGATTCTTGTCGCCGACTGCGGGCGAAATTCGGATCGGCGGCGCGCCGGTGAAGGGCTACGGCACGGATCGGGGCGTCGTATTCCAGGATTTCGCGCAGCTCTTTCCCTGGCGTACCGCGCTCGGCAATGTGACCTTCGGGTTGGAAATGAAAGGTGTGCCGAAGTCGGAACGCGAGGCGATCGCGCTCGAACAGCTCCGCCTCGTCAAGCTTGAGAATTTCGCCCGCTCCTATCCGCATCATCTCTCCGGCGGCATGCAACAACGGGTCGCGATCGCCCGCGCGCTCGCTTACAATCCCGCGGTATTGCTCATGGACGAGCCATTCGCGGCTCTCGATGCGTTGACGCGCGATGAGATGCAGCGGCTGCTCGCGGAGGTGTGGCGGACGACCCGTAAGACGGTGATCTATGTGACCCACAACGTCGCCGAAGCGGTCTATCTTGCGGATCGCGTGCTGGTCATGACGGCGCATCCGGGCACGGTCAAAACCCAAGTGCCAATTCGCTTGGCGCGCCCGCGCGATCCGCTCAGCATGGAGTTTCTCGACTATCAAAAAGCGCTGTTGCGTCTCCTGAGCCAAGAACGGGGCCAAGAACTGAACCAAGAACGGAGCCAAGAAACGAACGACAAAGCGAACACAAAAGGGAAGATCTTGAACGCAACGCGCCGGAACTGAGCAGATAAACAGAAAAGAACGACGCCGGAGGAACACGATGACACAGGAGCGGAACAAACGGCCGTCGATGCTGACCCGACGTCAGCTAACCGCAGGCGGCGCCGGCGCGCTGGCTCTGGGCTTAGCGGTCCGGTTTGCGCCGGCCGCTACCGCGACCATCCGCCAAGGCTATCAGACCAATATCTGGGGCATGCCGACCTACTATTTGTTGAAGTCGGGTTATGTCGAAAAGCATGGCATTGCGATCGAAGAATTCGCGGTGCCTTCCGGCAATCTCACCATGCAGCAGATGGTGGCGCGGCAGGTCGATCTCGGCACCTATGCCGGCCAATCCTTCATTATCGGCAATGCCAAGGGCGGACTCGTAGCAATTGCCGTCATCGAACATGTCGGCAAGACCGCGCGCATCACCGCGCGCAAGGACTTGAACATCACCAAAGTCGAAGAGCTGCGCGGGCGGCGGATCGCCAATCAGACCGGCTCTTCGGTCGGCAATGTCTTTGTCGATACGATCATGCCGCAGCACGGCCTCAACAAAGGCGATTACGTTGAAGTGCGCATGGACGTGAACAATATGGTGGCGGCGCTTGCCGCCAAGACGGTCGACGCCATGGTCAACGTCGAGCCCTATAACGTCATCGCCGTCGCCGACGGCATCGGCACCGATCTGATGGATTTTTCCGCGGTCGATCCGATGCCGGTCTTCATGGCGGCGACACCCGACTTTGTGCAGGCAAAGCCCGATGTGATCATCGCTTATCTGAAAGCCTGGCTCGATGTTGCCGGCGATTTCAAGAACTCGCCGCAAAAGGTGGCCGACGTCATCTACAAGTTTTATGCCGATAAGGGCTACAGCATGTCGCTCGATACGCTTGCCAAGGCATTGTCGCGCGTCGAGGTGAATCCCGGTTTTCCGCGCGATTTGCAACCCTATATGCAGCAGCAGGCGGAGATCCTGCACGCGGACAAGAAGATCAACGCCATTCCCGACTGGAAGACGGCGCTGCGGCCGGATTTTATGGAACGCGCCCGCGCCGCATCGTAAGCGAAGCTACCGACAAGCACGAATTTGTACCTGACAGGAGATGTGACTGATGCTGACCAAGGACGAAAGCCCGCTGACCAAGGGCTATCAACCCGTCGTCTGGAATTTCAAGCTGTTGGCGCACGATATACTGGGCGGCTTCGGCGGCATGGGCGAAGGCATGTCGGTGCAGATCGCGCCGGACGGCCGCCGCATCATCTGGCTGGCGCATGAGAGCGCGCCGAAGAATTTCACCGCTGTCGATGTGTCCGATCCGCGCAAGCCGAAAGTGGTGTGCCAGACCGATCTGCCCCACGCCAATATGCGCTCGAACTCGCTGGAAACGACCGGCAACCTGATGGCGGTCGCGTATCAGACGTCGAAAAAAGACTTAAAGCCGGCCGGCTTCGAACTGTTCGACATTTCCAAGCCGGAAAATCCAAAGTCGATTTCGTTCTTCGACTGCTCCGGACCGCATTCGCGCGGCGTGCACCAGCTCTGGTTCTGCGATGGCGAATTCGTCCATTGCGCGTCAGGTTCGCGCGACTTCGTTCCGACCAATCCGAACGACGACCAGTTCTACCGCTGCGTCGATGTGCGCAATCCGTCGAAGCCGGTCGAAATCGGCCGCTGGTGGATGCCGGGCACGCGCCAGGGCGACAACGTGATGCCGCCGCCG
>DASXJB010000129.1:0-9388 GCA_036497645.1 Xanthobacteraceae bacterium | reverse complement strand
CATCATCAATGAAGTCAAGGCGTCGGGGCAGCGCGGGCGCGGCGGCGCGGGATTTGCGACCGGACTGAAATGGTCGTTCATGCCCAAGCAGTCCGACGGCCGTCCGCATTATCTCGTGATCAATGCCGACGAGTCGGAGCCAGGCACCTGCAAAGATCGCGAGATCATGCGGCACGATCCACATCTTCTCGTCGAGGGCTGCCTGATCGCCGGCTGCGCCATGGCGGCACACACTTGTTACATTTACATTCGCGGCGAATTCATTCGCGAACGCGAGCGGCTCGAAGCGGCAGTCCAGCAGGCTTACGACGCGAAGCTCCTCGGCAAGAATAATATCCACGGCTTCGACTTCGACATCATCGTGCACCACGGCGCCGGAGCCTATATTTGCGGCGAGGAAACCGCGCTGTTGGAAAGTCTCGAAGGCAAGAAGGGAATGCCGCGGCTCAAGCCGCCGTTCCCGGCCAATATGGGACTCTACGGCTGCCCAACCACGGTGAACAATGTCGAGACCATTGCGCAAGTGCCGGACATCATGCGCCGCGGCGCCGCCTGGTTTGCCGGCATCGGGAGAGCGAACAATACCGGCACGAAGCTGTACTGCATTTCCGGCCACGTCGAGCGGCCCTGCAATGTCGAAGAGACAATGGGCATTCCGTTGCGCGAATTGATCGAGCGGCACGCCGGCGGCGTGCGCGGCGGCTGGGACAATTTGCTCACGGTGATCCCGGGCGGCTCCTCGATGCCGATGGTCCCGGCAGGCCGCGACCAGGCCGATACATTATTGATGGATTTCGACGGCTGCCGGGAAAAGAAATCTGCGCTCGGCACCGCCGCCGTCATCGTGATGGACAAGACGGCGGACATTGTGCGCGCGATGGCGCGCATCTCGTATTTCTATAAGCACGAGAGCTGCGGTCAGTGTACGCCATGCCGCGAGGGCATGGGCTGGATGTGGCGCGTGCTCACGCGGATGGCCGAGGGTCGCGCCCATAAGCGCGAAATTGACTCGCTGTGGGACGTCACCACCCAGATCGAGGGCCACACCATCTGCGCGTTCGGCGACGGTGCGGCGTGGCCGGTGCAAGGGCTCTTACGGCATTTCCGTCCCGAGATCGAAAGGCGCATCGATCAATATACGGCGAATGCCGATTCAACCGGCGTGCTCGACCCGGCGGTCGCAGAGGCTGCGGAGTAGAACGTCAATGACCAAGCTGATCGTCGACAACAAGGAAATCGACGTTCCGCCGGAGTACACGCTGCTCCAGGCCTGCGAGGCCGCCGGTGCGGAAATTCCGCGCTTTTGCTATCACGAGCGGCTGTCGATCGCCGGCAATTGCCGCATGTGCCTGGTCGAATTGGTCGGCTCGCCGAAGCCGGTGGCGAGCTGCGCCTTGGGCGTGCGCGATTGCCGGCCCGGCCCCAAAGGCGAGCCGCCGGAAGTGCGGACCCGCTCGCCGATGGTGCGCAAGGCGCGCGAAGGCGTGATGGAGTTCCTGCTGATCAATCACCCGCTCGATTGCCCGATCTGCGATCAGGGCGGGGAATGCGATCTGCAGGATCAGTCCATGGCCTATGGGATCGATTCGACCCGCTTCATCGAGAACAAGCGCGCGGTCGAGGACAAATATCTTGGCCCGTTAGTCAAGACGTCGATGAACCGCTGCATCCAGTGCACCCGCTGCGTGCGTTTTGCCACCGAGGTCGCGGGCGTGCCGGAGCTCGGCGCGATCGGTCGCGGCGAAGACATGGAGATCACGACCTATCTGGAAACCGCGATGCGCTCCGAGTTGCAAGGCAACGTCGTCGATATTTGCCCGGTTGGCGCGCTGACCTCGAAGCCTTACGCCTTTGTTGCCCGCCCCTGGGAGCTGACCAAGACTGAAACGATCGATGTGATGGATGCGCTCGGTTGCGCCATTCGCGTCGACACGCGCGGCCGCGAAGTTATGCGCATCCTGCCGCGCATTAATGAGGACATCAACGAAGAGTGGATTTCCGACAAGACGCGCCATGTCGTCGATGGCTTGCGCATGCAGCGCCTCGATCAGCCCTATCTGCGCGAGAACGGCCGGCTGCGCCCGGCGAGCTGGAACGAAGCATTCCAGGCAATCGCCGCCAAGGTTGCAAAAACCAATCCGAAACGCATCGGCGCGCTCGCCGGCGATCTCGCCGCGGTCGAGGAGATCTTCGCGCTCAAGGATCTGATGACGCGCCTGCAAGTTGCCAATTTCGATTGCCGGCAAGACGGCTCGGCGCTCGATCCGGCCTGGGGCCGCGCCAGCTATTTGTTCAATGCCACAATTGCCGGGATCGACAGCGCCGACGCATTGTTGATCGTCGGCTCCAATCCGCGCAAGGAAGCCGCGATCCTCAACGCGCGCATCCGCAAGCGCTGGCGCGCCGGAAAATTCCCGATCGGCGTAATCGGGCCCAAGGCTGACCTGACTTACGCTTACGACTACGTCGGCGCCGGACCCGAGACACTGGCTGCGATCGGCCGGCATTCTTTTGCCGAAACGATACGCCAGGCCGAGCGGCCGATGATCATGGTCGGCGCGGGAGCGTTCGCGCGCGGCGACGGCGCCGCAGTAGCTTCGCTCGGCGCCAAAGCTGCAGTCGATCTTGGCGCGGTGAAAGACGGCTGGAATGGCTATTGCGTTTTGCACAGTGCGGCAGCGCGCGTCGGCGCGCTCGATGTCGGTTTTGTGCCCGGACCGGGCGGCCTCAGCACGAGGCAGATGGCAGCCTACGGAACGCTGGATGTTGTGTTCCTGCTCGGCGTCGACGAGATCAAGATCGCGCCTGGCGCTTTTGTCACCTATATCGGTGCCCACGGCGACCGCGGCGCCTCGCGGGCTGATGTGGTGCTGCCGGGCGCCGCTTATCCCGAAAAATCTGCGATCTACGTCAACACCGAGGGCCGCGTGCAGATGGCGACGCGCGCCTCGTTCCCGCCGGGCGACGCGCGTGAAGACTGGGCGATCCTGCGCGCACTATCGGATGTGCTCAAGCATCGACTGCCGTACGATTCGCTGCGGGCTCTGCGGCAGGCCTTATTTGGGGCACATCCCCATTTAATGCGGCTTGGCCAGATCACGCCGGCCGATCCCGCCGATATCCGCAAACTCGCTGCGCTCGGCGGCAATGCCGACAAGGCGCCGTTCAAATCGAGCATCGAGGATTTCTATTTGACCAATCCGATCACCCGCGCCTCGCCGGTGATGGCCGAATGCTCGGCGCTGGCGTTAGGTCGCGCGGCGGCCACGGCGGCGGAGTAAGGCTCGAATGGCTGCATTTATCTCCGATTACGTCTGGCCGCTGGTCGTGATGGTAGCGGAGAGCATTCTTCTGCTCGTCGTCCTGCTCATCGTCGTGGCCTACGTGCTCTTGGCCGATCGGAAAATCTGGGCGGCCGTGCAGATCCGGCGCGGACCCAACGTGGTCGGGCCGTGGGGTCTGTTTCAGTCGTTTGCCGACCTGATCAAATTCGTGCTCAAGGAGCCGGTCATTCCCGCCGGCGCCAACAAGGGCGTCTTTCTGCTGGCGCCGTTCGTCACCTGCGTGCTCGCGCTCGCCGCCTGGGCCGTCATTCCGGTGAACGCCGGCTGGGTCATCTCCAATATCAATGTCGGCATACTTTATATCTTCGCGATCTCCTCGCTCGGCGTGTACGGCGTCATCATGGCCGGCTGGGCGTCGAACTCGAAATATCCGTTTCTCGCCGCGCTGCGCTCGGCGGCGCAGATGGTCTCCTACGAAGTCTCGATCGGCTTTGTGATCATCACCGTTCTGCTCTGCGTCGGCTCGCTCAATCTTTCCGCCATCGTCGAAGCGCAGAATTCGCGATGGGGCCTGCTCGGCTGGTACTGGCTGCCGCTGTTTCCGATGCTGATCATCTTCTTCGTCTCGGCGCTGGCCGAAACCAATCGGCCGCCGTTCGATCTGGTCGAGGCGGAATCGGAATTGGTCGCCGGTTACATGGTTGAATATGGCTCGACGCCTTACATGATGCTGATGCTCGGCGAATATATCGCGATCTGCACCATGTGCGCCATGTGCACGATCCTGTTTCTCGGCGGCTGGTTGCCGCCGTTCCCAGTGGCGCCATTCACCTGGGTGCCCGGAATCGTCTGGTTCGTGCTCAAGGCCGGGTTCGTGTTCTTCATGTTCGCGATGGTGAAGGCTTTCGTGCCGCGCTATCGCTACGACCAGTTGATGCGGCTCGGCTGGAAGGTATTTTTGCCGATCTCGCTGGCCATGGTTGCGATTGTGGCCGGGGTGTTGCAGGTCGCCGGATGGGCGCCGAAATGAAGCGAGGAGGACGGCATGGAATTATCGCTGCCGGCGTGGCTCGGCGCGCTGTGCGGAATGATCGCGGCAGCCGTGATTTACGTTCCGGGAATCCGGCTCGTGGAGCGGCGTCTGCGCGGCTCGAACGATGTCAAAACGCCCGCGGAATGCGCCGCATTCGAGGACAAGCTCTCGGTTGTGCGGCGTCTGATTTTGGCTTTCGACCTCGCAATTCTGGCGGCGGCGGGCTATTGGATCGGCAACATGTTTGGCGGCGCGAGGGGTTGATATGAGATTGGACCAGGCCGCGCGCTCGATATTCCTCACCGAATTCTGGCAAGCGCTATTGTTGTCGATGCGCTATTTCTTCAAGCCGAAGGCGACGATCAACTATCCGTTCGAGAAGAACCCGATTTCGCCCCGCTTCCGCGGCGAACATGTGCTGCGCCGCTATCCGAACGGCGAAGAGCGCTGCATCGCCTGCAAGCTGTGCGAAGCGATTTGCCCCGCGCAAGCGATCACCATCGAGGCCGGACCGCGGCGGAACGACGGCACGCGGCGCACGACCCGCTACGACATCGATATGGTCAAGTGCATCTATTGCGGCATGTGCCAGGAGGCGTGCCCGGTCGACGCCATCGTCGAGGGTCCGAACTTCGAATTCGCCACCGAGACCCGCGAAGAACTTTATTACGATAAAGAACGCCTGCTCGCGAACGGCGATCGCTGGGAGCGCGAAATCGCCAAGAGCCTGGCGCTCGACGCGCAGTATCGGTGAGATCAATTCGACAATGATCTTGCAGGCCATTTTCTTTTATCTCTTTGGCGGCATCACGGTCGCCTCGGCCGTCATGGTCATCGCCGCGCGCAATCCGGTGCACTCGGTGCTGTTTCTTATTCTCGCTTTCGTCAATGCCGCCGGACTGTTCATGCTCATGGGCGCCGAGTTTCTGGCGATGATCCTCATCGTCGTCTACGTTGGCGCGGTCGCCGTGCTATTCCTGTTCGTCGTAATGATGCTCGACGTCGACTTCGCCGAGTTACGGCGCGGCGTGCTGTCCTATTTGCCGATCGGGGGGCTCGTCGGCGCCGTGCTCCTGGTCGAGCTTCTCACGATTGTCGGCGCCTGGGTGATCGGGCCCGACGTTACCAAGGGAATCACCGCGCCGATACCGCCGCCGAACGATATTCCCAATACGCAGGCGCTCGGGCTCGTTCTGTACACACAATACGTCTATTTCTTCCAGGCCGCCGGCGTCATTCTGCTCGTGGCAATGATCGGCGCCATCGTGCTCACGCTTCATCACAAGCCTAACGTTCGCCGCCAGATCATCGCCGAGCAGGTGGGGCGCCATAAAGCGACTGCGATCGAGATCGTCAAGGTGAAATCGGGGCAGGGGCTGCCATGATCATCGGGCTCGGCCACTATCTCTCGGTCGCGGCGATCGTGTTCACGCTCGGCGTTCTCGGAATTTTTCTCAACCGCAAGAACGTCATCATCATCCTGATGTCGATCGAGCTCATTTTGCTTTCAGTCAATATCAACCTGGTCGCCTTCTCGACTTTTCTCGGCGACATTGTGGGCCAGGTCTACGCGCTGATCGTGCTGACGGTCGCGGCCGCGGAAGCGGCGATCGGCTTGGCCATCCTTGTCGCCTATTTCCGCAACCGCGGTTCGATCGCGGTTGACGACGTCGATTTGTTGAAAGGTTAGGGGTGGTAGGAGCCAGCGGGGATGTATCAGGCCATCGTTCTCTTGCCGCTCTTAGGCGCGGTCATCGCCGGCATCGTGTGCCTGGTCGGCGCGCGCAACCGTTTCCCGGGCGAGGATCCGCCGCCGCCGGCCGATGATCATGGCGCCGCGCTGGTGCCGCTCGGCGAACACGCCGCCTTCGCCAATTCCCATGCCGCAGCGCCCGAGCACGTGCCCTCGGCCGCCGGTTCGCTGCTCGCGGAGCTCACCACGTCGACCTTTCTGGTGATTTCCTGCGTGCTGTCCTGGTTCGCTTTGCTCGATGTCGGCATTGCCGGCCACGAAGCGCGTGTCACGATGTTTTCATTCATCTCCTTCGCGGACCTTCATTCCGAATGGATGCTGCGCATCGACGCTTTAACGGCGGTGATGCTGGTCGTGGTGACGACTATTTCCTCGCTCGTTCACATCTATTCTATCGGCTACATGGAAGAGGATCCGTACAAGCCGCGGTTCTTTTCCTATCTGTCGTTTTTCACCTTCGCCATGCTGATGCTGGTGACGGCAGATAACCTCGTGCAGCTTTTCTTCGGCTGGGAAGGCGTCGGCCTCGCAAGCTATCTCTTGATCGGTTTCTGGTATCACAAGCCGGAGGCCAATGCCGCCGCGATCAAGGCCTTCATTGTCAATCGTGTCGGCGATTTCGGTTTTTCGCTCGGCATTTTTGCCGTCTTCTTTCTCACCGGCGCGGTCGATTTTGACACCATCTTCGCGCAGGCGCCGGCGCTCGTCGGCAAGAGCTTTCATTTCCTCAGTTGGGATGTCGATGCGCTCACGGCCGTGTGTTTGCTCTTGTTTATGGGCGCGATGGGCAAGTCTGCGCAGTTTTTGCTGCACACCTGGCTGCCCGACGCGATGGAGGGACCGACTCCGGTCTCGGCGCTGATCCACGCCGCCACGATGGTGACGGCTGGAGTCTTCATGGTGGCGCGGCTGTCGCCGCTATTCTCGCTATCACCGGGGGCTTCTGGCTTTGTTACCTTCATCGGCGCGACCACGGCGATGTTCGCGGCCACGGTCGGCTTGGTCCAGAACGACATCAAGCGCATCGTCGCCTATTCGACCTGTTCGCAGCTCGGCTACATGTTCGTGGCCATGGGCGTCGGCGCCTATTCGGTCGGCATGTTTCATCTGTTCACCCACGCCTTCTTCAAGGCGCTGCTGTTTCTCGGTTCCGGTTCGGTGATCATCGCCATGCATCACGAGCAGGACACGCGCAAAATGGGCGGGCTCTGGCGCAAGCTGCCGTTTACCTATGCGACGATGGTAATCGGCACGCTGGCACTGACCGGTTTTCCGTTCACCGCGGGCTATTTCTCCAAGGACGCGATCATCGAGTCCGCTCTGGTCAGCAACGGCCCAATGGCGAGCTACGGCTTTGCCATGACGCTCGGTGCCGCGGCGCTCACGGCGTTTTATTCCTGGCGCTTGATTTTCAAGACGTTCCACGGCGAGCCGCACGATCGCGAGCACTATGAGGCCGCACATGAGACGGCAAAGACGATGCTGGTGCCGCTTGGACTTTTGGCGTTCGGCTCGATCGCGGCCGGCTATCCGGCGCTGGCGCTCTTCACCGGCCATGGCGCCAGTGAATTCTTCCGCCAGGCGCTGACTTTGGGACCGGCGGAGAAATTGTTCGAAAGCGCCGAAAATCTGCCGCTCAGTCTGTCGGTGTTGCCCACGGTGATGATGATCGGCGGATTTCTGGTGGCGTACCAGTTCTATATGCGCCGGCCCGATATCCCCGAAGCCTTGGCGCGCGATCAAAACCTGCTCTACCGGTTCTTGCTCAACAAATGGTACTTCGACGAGATTTACGACTTCCTCCTGGTGCGGCCGACGCTGTGGCTCGGGCGGCTGTTCTGGAAGGGCGGCGACGGCTTCATCATCGACGGTTTCGGACCTGACGGGGTATCCGCGCGCGTGCTGGACGTGACGCGCAACGTCATCCGCCTGCAGACCGGTTACCTCTATCACTACGCTTTCGCCATGCTGATCGGTGTCGCGGCGGCGATCACCTGGTTCATGTTCGCAGGACCGCACTGATGACCAGCTGGCCGATCCTTTCTGTCGTGACCTTCCTGCCTCTGGCGGGCGCCTTATTCATCGCGCTATTGCCCGAGGACGAGGCCGGCATCCGCAACGCGCGCTGGGCGGCGCTGTGGACCACGCTCGTCACTTTCCTTATTTCGCTGATCCTGATCTGGCGCTTCGATGCGGCCTCGGCGGATTTTCAATTTGTCGAGAAGCGGCCATGGCTCGGCGGCGCCATCACTTATGCGATGGGCGTCGACGGCATTTCGCTGCCGTTCGTGATTTTGACCACGGGCCTGATGCCGATCTCGATTCTAGCGAGCTGGACCGCAATCCAGATCCGGGTGCGCGATTACATGATTGCGTTCCTGGTACTTGAGACCTTGATGGTCGGCACCTTTTGCGCGCTCGACCTCGTGCTGTTCTATCTGTTCTTCGAAGGCGGCCTGATCCCGATGTTCCTGATCATCGGCGTGTGGGGCGGGCCGCGCCGGGTCTATGCCAGCTTCAAGTTCTTCCTTTACACGTTTCTTGGCTCGGTGCTGATGCTGCTCGCCATTATGGCGATGTATTGGGAAGCCGGCACTACGGACATCGCCACGCTGTTGCATCATTCGTTCCCGTTGAGCCTGCAGAAATGGGCCTGGTTCGCGTTCCTCGCTTCGTTCGCGGTCAAGCTGCCGATGTGGCCGGTCCATACCTGGCTGCCCGACGCCCATGTCGAGGCGCCGACCGCCGGCTCGGTCATTCTCGCCGCGATTTTGTTGAAAATGGGCGGCTACGGATTCTTACGTTTTTCGCTGCCGATGTTCCCCGAAGCGTCGGCGCAGCTCGCGCCCCTGATCTTCGCGCTCTCGGTCGTGGCGATCGTCTATACCTCGCTGGTCGCGCTGGTGCAGGAGGACATGAAGAAGCTCATCGCCTATTCGTCCGTGGCGCATATGGGCTTCGTCACCATGGGACTGTTTGCGGTGACCGCGCAGGGGGTCGCCGGCGGCATTTTCCAGATGGTTTCGCACGGCATCGTCTCCGCCGCCTTGTTTCTTTGCGTCGGCATTGTTTATGACCGCATGCATACGCGCGAGATCGCCGCCTATGGCGGCCTCGTCAATCGCATGCCGCTTTACGCCTTCGTGTTCATGGTTTTCACGCTGGCCAATGTCGGCCTGCCCGGGACCTCGGGCTTCGTCGGCGAATTCCTGAGCCTGATCGGCACTTTCCGGGTCAACAACTGGGTGGCGACGCTCGCGACGCTCGGCACCATCCTCTCGGCGGCTTACGCGCTCTGGCTTTATCGCAAGATCATCT
>DASXJB010000128.1:0-3538 GCA_036497645.1 Xanthobacteraceae bacterium | reverse complement strand
TCGTCGTGACTCTCGCCCTCGTCGGGATCCGGCGCGAATTGTTTGATGATGCCGATCATTTCGCGGCGCAGCGTGACGTCGTCGGCCGGCGGCGGCGCGGTGCCGATATGGACTTTCCAGGCCGAGGCGATGCGCGCGGTGACGCGGGTGAGCTGCGCCGGCGTGTAGCGCGCGGCCTTCTTGTGCGCGACGTACCAGGCGACGCGAACGTCGTCGGCGTTGTCGATGGCAAAGCGTTTTATGCGATCGCTCAAATAGCCGGGATCGGCGAACTGTTTTTTGTCGGCGAAATCCTTTTTGTCGGCCTCGCGCCAGATCGTCATACAGGCGGCGACCGCCTGGTCGTTCTCGCGTTTGCCATCGCCCATCAAATCAGGGACGCAACGGCCCATAAAATCCGACTGGCTTTCGCCCTTGTGCGGTGTCATTGGCATGGCTTGGCCTTTCTTTATTTGCTCGGCGGCGTGTTTTGTTTTTTCTGTTCGAGATATTTGTCGCGGTGCTTTTGGCGAATTGCTTGCTTGGCCGGCGTGTCAGCGTGACGCGCAACCGGATCCAGCCAATAGGGCAAATTTTGATCGAGCTCCGTCTGCAGAATGTCGATCTCGATCGGTTTCGGCTTAGTGCTCATGCGGCCAGCTCGGGAATGCGGTCAAACGTCGGCGCCTGATGCGCCCAAGCATCCCAGCCGTGCCAGGCCGTGCCGGCGACCACGACTTCCTTTTCGCCATGCACGTTGATGCCGTAGGCCGGGACCGATACCGCCGCGGTGCGCGGCACTTGCGCGCGCAGCACGACGCGGCCGCTTTGCGATCCCCAATCGTTGGCGACGTCGGGGTTGACGGTCGTTGAAGCGGCCCCATTGCGCGCCACGTGCAGCGTCGGCAAATGCTCATAAGTGCCGTCGACCATCCGCAACAGATCTTTCATTTCCGTCATCGCTCGAGCAAATTGCTCCGGCTCGAGGCGAATGCCGCGGAAAACATTGAGTGTCGGGACGCCAGCTTTATCGAGCAGATATTGCGTGGTCTCCCACTTGGCGCGAACGTAAGCCTTGACGCCGAGATAGCCGCCGATCTTTTCATATTCACCGTTAGCGTAGGCTTTCAGTTCGTTGGCATTGATGTCGGTTGAAGTCTTTTCATTGAGCCGACCGCCGAGCTCGTCGGCGACGGCGAGCTGCAACAGCTTGCCGCTTTCGTTTGTCGAGCTTTGTTTCCAACCGTTCCACAGCCGCGAATCCATGCTGCGCAGATACTTCTGCAGTTCGGCCGGCTTGTCCTTGAGCTCGTCGGCCTCGATCAGCTTGCGATCTTCAAGGATTTGCGCGGCGCGATGCACCGACAGATAGCGCGCCAGCGCTTGCGTTCGCTGATAATCTTCGCCGCTGGTGTTGTTGAGCGGGTCATATTGTTTCGGTAACGCGACGACGTCGTAATTTGAAACCGGCTCGCTCGAGCCGTTCTTGTCCTCGAGCAGACTGGTGTTGTCTTTGGTCCACTCAAATTTTTTCTTGTCCGACATATTGTGTTCCCAGTCCTCGGAAATGAATTCATTGGCACTGTCGGCAAAATAATCCGGCGGCTCCATGTCGCCCTTCATGTCGTCGGCTTTTTTATCGAAGGCCGTTTCAATCGCCGTGCTCAGATCGTCGCGCATTTTTTGCGTAAGCTGCGCTTCGGGTTTTGCCGCCTCGATGCCTGGCAGGGTTTGTTGCGAGGGCGGCGGCAAGTTCGCCGGCTCTTTTAGTTTGTCGTCTTGAAATTCGACGGTGAATTTGCCTTCGCCGGAATAGCCCGATTGATATTCGAGCCCGATGGCGTCAATGAGCTGCTGCGTTGTGAACGGAATGCGGTCCTCGTAGTCGCCGCGAAACTCGTCGATTGCTTCGATCAACCATTCATCGTGGTCGGCGCCCGGCCCATGCAATGTGGTTTCGACCAGCTGGCTTTTGGCGTCATCGAGTGCATCGCCGTTGTCGTACCAATTGTTTTTTTCGCTATCGATGTAGCTTTCGACATTTTGCTCTTTATAGGCTTCGAAAGCCTGGTCCTGCAGATCGGTGCTCATCTGATCCCATTCCTCGGGAATGAAATCGCCTTCCTCGTCCTCGTCCTCGCCAGGCTTCGGTTCGTCCTGGCCGACGGATCTGCGCTCGAGCTCGGCCATCGCCGATTTTGAATCCTGATATTCGCGTTCGAGGCGCCGCGCGGTCGCCTTGTTCCACTGATCGCCGCCGACCGCGATAACCTTGGGGTCGAGGCCGCCACCCTCGCCGGCGCTCGGCTCTTTGCCGTCGCCGCCGCCATCACCGCCGCCGTCCGATGTCCATTTGCCCTGATCGTCGCGCGGTTCATCGGGATCAAATTCGCGGCGGGTCCGCAACAGCCGCTCGGCCCTCGCGCGGGTCACCCGCCACAGTGCGACTTTGTGCTGCGGCGGCTCGCTGTGCGCTTTCGGCACAAGAAACAGCGTTTCACCTTGCGCGTCGGTAAAACGAATCTTGACCAGCTCGGCCAGCTGCTCGTTATCGACCGGCTCAAATTTGTTGTTCAAATAGCTGGCGATCGCCGGCCGGCCGTTGAGTGTGACTTGCTGGATCACAGCTGATGAACCTTGTCGACCGCCCGATAGAGATTGCGCCAGATTTTTCCGTTTTGCTTCCTTGCCGCCGGCGTCGCGCCCTGATGCTCGGGAAATTTTCCGCTTTGGTATTTGGCGCGCGCCATTTCGGCCAAAGTCTCGTGATGCGCGCTGCGCAAATTGACTGCGGTTCGATCTTTGTCGAATTGCTCCCAGTATTCTTTGCTGTAGCTCGACACGCCATCACCGGCGGCAAAATCGTCAGTTGGTATGGTGTGCAGGGTTTGCTCAATGAGCTGATAGACCGGGTATTTCTGATCGTAAGGCGCCCGCAGTGTCCCGTCCGGCTTCATCACCGCATCGGTGCCGCCGACTCGTTCCCAATGGTGCTCACTATTTGGATTCGGCGGCGGGCCCGGCTCTTTCATAACCGCATCGCGTTCCTGCTGATGGCGATCCAAGGCGTTCTGAAATTTGATGTGCTCGATTTCATGCGCGGTGATGCCTTGCGCGTTTTTCTCGTCCCAAATTCGGCGCGGGAATAGTTTGATGGTGCCCTGCATTGCCGGATCAGCGGCGCGCGTGTAGGCGAGGCCGGCGGCTTTGAATTGCTTGCCGTTGAGCACAAAATTCTGTGCCGCCTCGCCTTCGCTGCCGAGCTGGATTTTGTCGGCAGGGAATTTCAGATCCTTGGCAACGCTGCTGGCCATGCCGAGGACCATTTGCTCGTGCGCTTTGTCCTGTTCCGCGTAAACCTGCAATTCTTCCGGCGTGACTTCTTCGCCCCAGGTCAGCGTCATCACGCCGGCGCCGGCGCTGCCACGCCGGAAACCGGCGTCCTCGTAGGCCTTGATCCGCGCGGCGTCGTCGTTGAAGGCGTGACCCTCGACGCGCTTCGCTCCGATGTCCGCATTGCGCTCGATCGCGCCTTTCAGCGCGGTTGTCAGCGCCGCTT
>DASXJB010000127.1:0-5343 GCA_036497645.1 Xanthobacteraceae bacterium | reverse complement strand
CGCAATCGCGGCCCCGATCCGCCGCGTACCAATCCTAGGTGACGCCCATGCGCTCGCGTCATCAATTCGAGAATGATGCTGGTCTCGCCGTGGCGCTTGACGCCGAGTACGATGGCTTCGTCGATCCATTCCATGGCGCGTACTTACATAATTTTTGCGTGCGAAAGCAGCACTGGGCAGAGCCGCGCTTTTATTCGTTCGGAAATTCCAGGCCCATCGCGCGGTAGCGTTCCGGATCGTCCATCCATCCCTCCCGCACCTTGACGTGAAGAAAAAGATGCACGGGCTGCTCAATCGCCGCGGCGATCTCGGCGCGCGCCGCGGCGCCGATCGCCTTGATGGTCTGCCCGCCTTTGCCGAGCACGATCTGGCGCTGGCTCTCGCGGGCGACATAGACGGTCTGCTCAATGCGCACCGAGCCGTCCTTGAGTTCCTTCCAAACTTCGGTCTCCACAGTCGACTGATACGGCAGCTCCTGGTGCAGGCGCAGATAAAGCTTTTCGCGGGTAATCTCGGCCGCCAATTGACGCAGCGGCGCATCCGAAATCTGATCTTGCGGATAAAGCCAAGGTCCCGCCGGCACGTTCGCCGCAAACCAGTGTTTTAAGTCGGCAACGCCGTCGCCGGACAGCGCCGATACCATAAAGGTTACGGCGAAATTGGCAGACTCATTAAGCTTGCGCGTCAACGCCAGCAATGCCGGCTTGTCGATCAAATCGATCTTATTGAGGACGAGAACCTTTGGTGCGCGAAGATCGGCGAGCTCGCGCAAAATCCTCTCGTCGTCGTCCATGAGCCCCCTGCGCGAGTCGATCACGACCGCGACAAGATCGGCGTCCCGCGTGCTGCCCAAAGCAGTGCCAACCATGGCGCGGTCCAGCCGCCGCCGCGGCGAAAAGATGCCGGGCGTATCAACGAAGATGAGTTGCGCGCCGTCCACGATAGCGATGCCGCGAATAAGCGTACGGGTGGTTTGCACCTTAGGCGTAACGATCGAGACTTTCGCGCCGACCAGTGCGTTAACGAGCGTGGATTTTCCGACATTGGGGGCGCCGATCAGTGCCACGAACCCGCAGCGGTGCTCGACGTCGTGCTCGACTTGCGCCGGTTCAGCCATTGCGGCGCGCCGGCGCAACGCCCTCGCGAGCCAGCATAGCGGCGGCGGCGGCCTGCTCGGCGGCGCGTTTGGACCGGCCCAGCCCTTCAGCCGGCGCGAGGGCCGGAAGCTGCACAGCCACCCGGAATTCAGGATTGTGATCCGGCCCGGACCGGGCGATTTCACGATAGGCCGGCGTCGGCAGACCGCGCGCCTGCGCCCATTCCTGCAACACGGTCTTGGGATCGCGCAGCGGCTGAGCGGTCGCGCGCAGGCGCACCTCCCACAGCCGTTCGACGAGCTGCTCGGCAGCTTTATAGCCGCCGTCGAGATAAACCGCCCCGATCACTGCTTCGCAAACATCCGCCAGAATGGCCGGCCGCGTGCGCGCGCCGGCATTGTGCTCCGAGGAGCCGACCCGGATGGCGTCGCCCAAATCGATGCTGCGGGCAATATCGGTGCAGGTTTCTTTGCGCACCAGATCGGCCAAGCGCCGTGACAGTTCGCCTTCATCGGCTTTCGGAAAAGCGCGATAGAGCATGTCGGAAATCACCAGACCGAGCACGTGATCGCCGAGAAATTCCAGTCTCTGATAACTACCCGCGCGGTTTCTGGCGCCGCGAAGCGCTGATATATGCGTGAGCGCAATTTCGAGTTTTGACGGATCGGTGAAATGGTAGCCTATGCGTTCTTCGAGAACAGTGGCGGCGCGTTTGCGGCGGCGCGATGGTCTCCGATCGGGCTTAGCAGCAGGTGCAGTGGGCGCGGCGGGTGAGGCCGAATCGTCGGCTGCCGGTTCGCGAATTGCAACGGCTTTGCGTTTTCGGCTGCCGCTCATCGTACCAGTGTGAACAGGCGGTCCCAACGGACCGACCACGGCCAGCGCCAGACCTCCCAGGCGCGGGTATCGTCACGGATCGAGAAGAAGATGATTTGCGCCCTGCCGATAATATTCTCCGCCGGCACATAGCCGACCTGGCTCAGCACCCGGCTGTCGGTCGAATTATCGCGGTTGTCGCCCATCATGAAATAGTCGCCAGGCGGGACCGTATAGACCGGGGTGTTGTCGTAGAAGCCGTTATCGGTCAGATCCCATGTGTTGTAGCTGACCCCGTTCGGCAAAGTCTCGCGATATTGCTTGACCCGCTGCACGACGCCGTCCTCATCCGTCACCATGTCTTCAACGCGCTGCCGCGGCACCGGAGCGCCGTTGATATTGAGCACGCCATCAATCATCTGGATGCGGTCGCCAGGCAGACCGATGACCCGTTTGATGTAATCGACCGAATCATCCTTCGGCAGCCGGAAGACGACGACGTCGCCACGGTGCGGCTGCGAGCCGAAGATGCGACCAGAGAAGATGGGCGGCGAAAATGGGAAGGAATAATGTGTGTAGCCATAAGAGAATTTCGACACGAACAAATAATCGCCCACCAGGAGCGTCGGAATCATCGAACCGGAGGGAATGTTAAACGGCTGAAATAAAAACGTGCGGATGACCAGCGCGATGATCAGAGCGTGAAACACCACGCGTACTGTCTCGGCAAAGCCACCTTCTTTCCGTTTGGTTCCGGTTTGCACGCTCATTGGCCTGTCATCTTTCATGGGAAGCGCCCGCGGCGGTCTTGTAACGTCTGCGACGGCGACAAGCAATTACGCGCGGGATTTGGTCGCGGCATCGGAAAAGCCCATTTTGCGTAGTGTTCCCATGTGTTTATTATCCGGCGCCGCCCCACATGACAAATTTTTCGTTGCGGCGATGCGCCTTGCTTCAGGGCGCGCCAGCATCGCCGGCCGGGACTGCCGATATGACGACGAAAGCGTGGGCCATGGGCCCTTCGTCGGTAATCGTCACGTCAATGCGCGGCTCGTAACCTTTAGGCGTGATCGCCTGCAGGCGCCGCTGAGCGCCCCCCGTCAACTGCATGCTCGGGCGGCCGCCGGGCAAGTTGACCACTCCCATATCGCGCCACCATACGCCGCCGCGCAGCCCCGTTCCCAAAGCCTTGGCGCACGCCTCCTTGGCGGCAAACCGCTTGGCATAGGTCTCGACCCGGTTGCGGCGTTTATCGGCGCGGGCCCGTTCGATGGGGGTAAAGACGCGATCGAGGAAGCGATCCCCATGCCGGTCGATGACTTTGGCGATCCGGCGCGCGTCGGTGATGTCGGAGCCGATACCGAGGATCATGTAATCCCGCTTCGCGATCTTGCGGCCGCCCGCGCCCTGCCCCGGTCCATTGCCGCGCGCATCGAACGCACCGCAGCCGCGAGCCCGGCAAAGATCGCCTCGCCAATCAGGAAATGTCCGATATTGAGTTCGATCACTTCAGGAAGCGCCGCGATCGCCTCAGCCGTTGAAAAATCAAGTCCGTGCCCAGCATGAACTTCCAGCCCCGCGCTGTTGGCCAGCGCAGCGCCACGAACGATACGATCGAACTCCGCCGCCGCCGGCTGCTCGGCGATGACCGCATCACACCAGGTCCCGGTATGGATCTCGATGACCGGCGCACCGATCTTAACCGCGGCCTCAATCTGCGCCGGCTCGGCCGCGATGAACAGGGAAACGCGAATGCCGGCCTCGGTCAATTCGCCTACCACGCCGCGCAAGACGTCCTTTTGTCCGGCAGCGTCGAGACCCCCTTCGGTCGTTCGCTCCTGGCGGCGCTCCGGCACAATGCAGGCGGCATGCGGTTTAAGCTGGCGCGCGACGCGCACCATCTCGGCTGTCGCCGCCATTTCAAGGTTCAAGGGTTTATTGATCCGCTCTTTGAGCAGTATGACGTCCGCATCCAGGATGTGGCGGCGATCTTCGCGTAAATGCGCGGTGATGCCGTCGGCGCCGGCGGCGATCGCCGCTTCGGCAGCTTTCACGGGATCGGGATGGCCGCCGCCGCGCGCGTTGCGCACAGTGGCGACATGATCGATGTTCACGCCGAGCCGGATCGGGAGCACAGGCATATCAGCCGAGACGTCCCGTTACGGATTTGAGAGCCGACCGCATTTATCCATTCACCCGCTCGGCGGCGGCGACGACTTTTTTCGCCCGCAATTGCGAAATGATCGAGGTGAGATGTTTGAGGTTGTAAACCTCAAGGTCGATCGTCAGCTCGGTGAAATCGGGCGACTGCCTGGTCATGCGAATATTATCGATATTGCCGTCATGTTCGGCGATCACCTGCGCGATTTGCGCCAGCGTGCCTGGCTCGTTCACCGAATGCACCGCAAGCTGCGCCGGAAACCGCTGCGGCACCTTGTCATCGACGTCCCAACGCACATCGAGCCAGCGCTCCGGCTGATCCTCGAATTGTTTGAGCGCCTCCGACTGGATCGGATAAATGGTAATCCCCTCGCCGGGAGTGAGGATGCCGACGATGCGGTCGCCTGGCACCGCGCCACCCTTCGGAGCGAAGCGCACCGGCAAATCGGAATTGATGCCGCGGATGGGGATTGCGCCGCCTTCAACTTCCGGCGGCAGCTTGAACTTCACCGCCCTGCCGAGTTTCAAGCCAAACCAGCCGCTCTCGGACTTCGGCGCGACCGCGGCAACGCGCTCGTCCTTGTAGTCGGGATACATGGCGCGGACCACGTCGGACGCCTTCATCTCGCCGCGGCCGGCTGCCGACATCACGTCATCGATCGATGCGCGGGCGAGCCGCGGCAAGGCGCCTTCGAGCTTTTCGTCTGAATATTCGATTTTGGCGCGCTGGCAGAGCCGCTCGACGATGCGCCGCCCCAGCCCTGAATACTGATGGCGCACCGCCACGCGGGTCGCGCGGCGAATGGCGTCGCGCGCCTTGCCCGTGACGACGATCGACTCCCAGGCGGCGGGCGGCGCGGTCTGTGCTTTCGAGGTCAGAATCTGGACTTCATCGCCGTTTTGGAGAGGCGAACTGAGCGGCCCGATCTTGCCGTTGATCTTGGCGCCTACCGCCATATTGCCGACATCGGTATGCACCGCGTAAGCAAAATCGATCGGCGTGGCGCCGCGCGGAAGCGCGATCAGCTTTCCTTTCGGCGTAAAGCAGAACACCTGATCATGGAATAGCTCGAGTTTGGTGTGTTCCAGAAACTCTTCCGGATTCGAACCTTCGGCCAGCATTTCAATCGTGCGGCGCAGCCAGGCATAGGCGCTCGACTCGCGTGACAGCATTTCGGTTGGCGAGCCACGGCTATCCTTATAGAGCGCGTGCGCGGCGATGCCGTATTCGGCAATTTGATGCATTTCGCGCGTGCGGATCTGCAATTCG
>DASXJB010000126.1:0-82776 GCA_036497645.1 Xanthobacteraceae bacterium | reverse complement strand
GGCGCATGATGCGCATGGCGTGTCGATCGACTGGCCGCGGCCGTGACAATTCGGGCAGGTGCGTTCGAGCGTGAAAAAGCCCTGGGCGTGACGCACCCGGCCGTGGCCGCCGCACATCGGACAGGTCTTCGGCTTGGTGCCGGCTTTAGCGCCGGAGCCGGAACAGGCCTCGCAGGTGACCGAGGTGGGAATGCGGATCTGCGCGGTTTTGCCGTTGAAGGCTTCCTGGAGCGTAATCTCCATGTTGTAACGCAAATCGGCGCCGCGCTCGCGGCCGCTCGAGCGACCGCGCCCAGCGGACATGCCGAAAATGCCTTCAAACAAATCGGAAAAAGTGGTGCCGAAATCGGCGCCGAAGCCAGCCGGGCCGCCGCCCATCCCGTGCTCGAACGCGGCATGACCAAAACGGTCGTACGCGGCGCGCTTGTCCGGGTCTTTCAAGACCTCATAGGCTTCGTTGATCTCCTTGAAGCGATGTTCGGCCGTCTTGTCGCCGGGATTGCGATCCGGATGGAGTTGCATCGCATGCTTGCGAAAGGCGGCCTTGATCTCGCCATCGCTGGCCGTGCGGTCGATCGCTAGCGTCTCGTAATAGCAGCGCTTGGCCATCAGTCCTCACCCGATCGAGGCCGCCTATCGATGAACGAGCACCCCCGATTGGGTGTGCGGGGGTGCCATTCCGATGACTGCGACGGCATCGAACGCCCTCGCTGACTAAGCAGACTTTTTGTTCTTTTTGTCGTCGTCGACCTCGGTGAACTCGGCATCGACGACGTCTTCTTCCTTCTTGCCGTCACCGCCAGGCGTTCCACCGGTGCTGTCGCCCGCCTGCTGTTCCGCGGCCTGCTTATACATCGCCTCGCCGAGCTTCATCGACGCCTGCGCCAAAGTATTGGTCTTGGCCGTGATGGCGTCGGCGTCGTTGCCTTTGAGGGCCTCCTTGAGGTCGGCCAAGGCGTTCTCGATCACGCGACGGTCAGCCTCGCCAACTTTCGAGCCGTGTTCGGCGAGCGCCTTCTCGGTTGAGTGCACCAGCGCTTCGGCGTGGTTCTTGGCCTCGACCTGCGCCTTGCGCTTCTTGTCCTCTTCGGCATGCGCTTCGGCATCCTTGACCATCTTCTGGATGTCGGCCTCGGACAGGCCGCCGGAGGCCTGGATGCGGATCTGCTGCTCCTTGCCGGTGCCCTTATCCTTGGCGGAGACATTGACGATGCCGTTCGCGTCGATGTCGAAAGTGACCTCGATCTGCGGCACGCCGCGCGGCGCCGGCGGAATGCCGATCAGATCGAACTGACCGAGCAATTTGTTGTCGGCCGCCATTTCGCGCTCGCCCTGGAACACGCGGATCGTCACCGCGGTCTGGCCGTCTTCGGCGGTCGAGAACACTTGGCTCTTCTTCGTCGGTATCGTGGTGTTGCGATCGATGAGCCGCGTGAACACGCCGCCCAGCGTCTCGATGCCGAGCGACAGCGGTGTCACGTCGAGCAGTAGCACGTCCTTGACGTCGCCCTGCAGCACACCGGCCTGGATCGCGGCGCCCACCGCGACAACTTCGTCGGGATTGACGCCCTTATGCGGTTCCTTGCCGAACAGCTGCTTGACGACTTCCTGCACCTTCGGCATGCGCGTCATGCCGCCAACCAACACGACCTCATTGATCTCAGCCGCGGACAGGCCGGCATCCTTGATCGCCTGCCGGCACGGATCGATCGTCTTCTGGACAAGATCGTCGACCAGCGCCTCGAACTTGGCGCGCGTCAGCTTCATCGTCAGATGCTTCGGTCCCGCCGCGTCGGCGGTGATGAATGGCAGATTGATTTCGGTCTGCGTCGTCGACGACAGCTCGATCTTGGCCTTCTCGGCGGATTCTTTGAGTCGTTGCAGCGCGAGCTTGTCGCGGCGCAGATCGATGCCTTGCTCTTTCTGGAATTCGTCAGCGAGATAATTGACGAGCCGCATGTCGAAGTCTTCGCCGCCGAGGAAGGTGTCCCCGTTGGTCGACTTCACCTCGAACACGCCGTCGCCGATTTCGAGAATCGAAATATCGAATGTGCCGCCGCCGAGGTCATAGACCGCGATGGTGCCCGTCTTGTTCTTGTCGAGACCGTAAGCGAGCGCCGCCGCCGTCGGCTCGTTGATGATGCGCAGGACTTCGAGCCCAGCGATCTTGCCGGCGTCTTTGGTGGCTTGGCGTTGCGCGTCATTGAAATAAGCAGGAACGGTGATGACCGCCTGCTCGACCTTGGTGCCGAGATAGGCTTCCGCCGTTTCCTTCATTTTTTGCAGCACGAACGCGGAAATCTGCGAGGGCGAATAGGTCTTGCCTTCAGCTTCCACCCAAGCGTCGCCATTCGAGGCGCGCACGATCTTGTACGGAACGAGCTTCTTGTCCTTCTCCACCATCGGGTCGTCGTAGCGACGGCCGATCAGACGCTTCACTGCGAAAATGGTGCGCTCGGGATTGGTGACGGCCTGGCGTTTCGCCGGCTGGCCGACCAGACGCTCGCCCTCGTCCGTGAAAGCGACGATCGACGGCGTCGTGCGCATGCCTTCAGCGTTCTCGATGACCTTCGGCGTCTTGCCTTCCATCACGGCGACGCAGGAATTGGTCGTTCCGAGATCGATACCGATGACCTTGGCCATGGTCTTAAATCCTCTTCTTTGCGGCAGGTCGGGCTGGCCCGTCAGGCGCCCTTAAGTCCGACCCCCTTAAACCCAACGCATCGCCCCGGCGGTCCAAAACGGCTGCGCGAGGCGATTTCCCTTGGCTCATATAGGTGGGCATCATAGGCCTGCAAGGCAGCTTGACCGGCATCGGCGAACGCCACGGCGGTCGCCGCTCGGCGTCGGCTGTAGCGCTGCGGCAAAGCTGAAGCAGGCATAGATCAGGCGGGCGGGCGAGATCGGGTGGGCTTGGCGTATGAGCAGACTGGACGGCGGAGAGTGGCCGGCACACCAACGTGGCGACCAGCGGTAAAAATCCCATAAAAGGCAACCGAAGCGAACCCATGAATCTGCAAATTGGTCTGCAAATTGGCGGTCGCGGGCTGCGCTTTTATCCGGACTATTTCAGCCGCGACGCGCAGATGGCTGTGCTCGCCGCTATTCGCGGCGTATTGGCGAAAGCGCCGCTGTTCACGCCGCGCATGCCAAAGTCCGGCCGGCCAATGTCGGTCGGCATGTCGAATTGCGGTCCACTCGGCTGGATTTCCGACGAGCGCGGCTATCGCTATGAGAGGCTACATCCAGACATCGGCCAGCCTTGGCCCGCCATCCCGGACCTGCTGTTGCGGTTATGGGACGAGGTTGCGCGCTATCCGCACGCGCCGGAAGCTTGCTTGATCAACTATTACGGTCCGAATGCGAAAATGGGGCTGCATCAGGATCGCGACGAGGCCGATTTCGCGGCGCCGGTCGTTTCGCTGTCGCTCGGAGACTCCTGTTTATTCCGTGTGGGCGGCGGCAAACGGGGCGATCCGACTCACTCGATCCGCCTCAATTCCGGCGATGTGCTCGTCCTTGGTGGCGATGCGCGGCTCGCCTTCCACGGCGTTGATCGCATTTATCCGGGGACATCCACCTTGCTCGCCGAGGGTGGACGGATCAATGTCACCATGCGGCGTGTAACGCGGCCGCAAGCACTGGCCTGAACTTCGCTGGCGCCGCCGCTCATAGCTCGACCGACCAGATCGATAATGCATTCTGTTGTCACACATTGTTCTCGGTTTCGCCGGCGCGTCGCAACGCCAGCAACCACAGGCGTGTGTGTTGCTGTTGGCCTAGTGATGGCGTTTCTGTTGATGGTGCCTGTGCGAGGGGCCGCCGCGGCGGATGTGATATTCCCTGCCGGCTCGCGTCTTGGTCTGGTGCCGCCGGCGGGCATGGTGCCGAGCCGCACGTTCCAGGGCTTTCAAGAGCCAGGCGCCAAGGCAACGATTCTGCTCACGACTCTGCCGGCGAATGCCTATGAGCAGTTGGCAAAATCGATGGTGCCGGAAGCGATGAAGAAAGAGGGCATCGAGGTCGAGCGTCGCGAAGGCATCGAGCTCTCGGCCGGCAAAGGCTTCGTGCTCAGCGGCCGGCAAACCATCGAGAAGGAACGTTACCGCAAGTGGCTGCTGATCGCGGCGGCAGACGATGTGACGGCGCTCGTCAACGTTCAGGTGCCCGAACAGGCCACGAATTATTCGGAGGAAGCGGTGCGCGCCGCGTTCGCAACGCTTGCGGTGCGGCCGCATATCCCCGAAGTCGAACAGCTCTCCCTCCTTCCTTTTAGGATCGGGGAGTTGGCCGGCTTTCATATCGAAGACGTCCTGCCCGGCCGCGCGATCGTATTGGTCGATCCGCCCAGCCAGACTGTGGAGGGCGCCGGTGCAACCGCGAAGGCGCGCATGTTCATCTCCGCGCTGCCCGGCGGGCCTGAGGAGACTGCCGATCGCGATAATTTCGCACGCGTGACCTTTAGCCAAATCGTCGGCATCAAGGACGTGCAACTGCAGGACGCCGGACCGCTCCGCATTGCCAGCCAGCCGGGCTATCAGACTTTAGCGAAAGCCAAAGATGCCGGCAGCGGAGCCGATGTCATGGTAGTGCAATGGCTGCGGTTCGGCTCGGGTGGATTCTTGCGGATGATCGGGATTGCGCGCGCGGAGGCCTGGCCGGAAATGTTCGGCCGGTTGCGGGCGGTGCGCGATAGCGTCGCCACCAATTGACGACCGCGCGATTAGGATTTGCGCGAAGGCCCCTTCGCCGTTTTGGCATTGTCGTTGCCCGGCGCGCCTGGAGCCGCTTTCGGTCCGCCTTTTGATACTCCGACCAGAGCCGGACGCAGCACCCGGTCACCGATCATGTAGCCGGGCTGCACGACCTGCACCACGCTGCCGGCTGGCACCGTAGCGTCAGGAATTTCGAACATTGCCTGGTGAAGATTTGGATCGAACTTTTCGCTTTGTGGGGTGAACTGCCGCACGCCGTTCTTCTCGAGCGCCTTCAACAGCTCCCGCTCCGTCAATTCGATGCCATCGATGAGCGCCTTCACGCCGCTCTCCGCGGTGTTTCGTAATTCGGGCGTTACCGCTTCCAGCGCGCGGCGCATATTGTCCGCAACCACGAGCAGGTCCCTGGCAAATGAGGTGACGCTATACAGGCGGGAATCGGCGATCTCTCGCTCGGTGCGCTTGCGCAGGTTTTCCATTTCGGCAAGCGTGCGCAGCAGCCGATCCTTCATTTCCGCATGCTCGCGCTCAAGCGCCGTGGACGGCGCCGGAGCCTGCGCTTGCTGGGATGGTCCGGCCTGGGTCTCCTGGCCATCCTCCTCAACGCGAGCCGTTTGGTCCGTCATTTTTCCTACCGTTCAAAAATTACCATCAGCAATCGGCGGCACCGGGCACGCCGTTTGTTTCCCCTAGCTTCAGGTTTACCGCGACCGGTGCCCCGCATATCAGGGCGCAAACCGCAAAAATCAAGCCAAATGTAAGGGGTTCAGCCGCCGAGTAGTTTACTTACGACCCTCGCCGTGTAGTCGACCATCGGCACGATGCGGGCGTAGTTGAGCCTGGTCGGACCGATAACGCCGAGAACGCCGACGATTTGCCCGGACGCGTTGTGATAGGGGGCGACGATAGTCGAGGAGCCGGACAGGGAGAACAGCTTGTTTTCCGAGCCGATAAAGACGCGCACGCCTTCGGCCTGTTCGGCGCGGCCAAGCAGATCGATCACGTCGCGCCGGGTTTCGAGATCGTCGAACAACAGCCGCACGCGTTCGAGATCGGCAAGCGCCTTGAGATCCTCGAGCAGATGCGCTTGCCCCCGCACGATCAGCTTGCGCTCCTCGTTCTCCCCTCCCGACCAGCTCGCCAGACCCTCGGCGACAATCTTTTGCGTGAGCTGATCGAGCTGCGCCTTGCTGTCTTTGAGCGTGCGCTCGATCTCGGCCTTCACTTCAGGAAGCGTATGACCACGGATCCGCGCGTTGATAAAATTCGTGGCTTCCGTCAGCGCCGAGATCGGCAAACCGATTGGAACATTGAGAACCCGGTTCTCGACCTGCCCATCCTCGCCGACCAGGACAACCATGGCGCGTTCGGGCTCGAGCCGCACGAACTCGATATGCTTGAGCCGCGGGTTCGATTTAGCGGTAAGCACCACACCGGCCGCGCGGCTCAATCCGGACAACAGCCCGGAAGCTTCGGTCAAAACCCCTTCGACCGATTTGGCCTGACCCGAGGCCGCGACCTGCGCTTCGATCGCTCTGCGATCGGCTTCACTAAGGTCGCCGATCTGCATCAAAGCGTCGACGAAGAACCGCAGTCCCATCTCGGTCGGCAAACGGCCCGCCGAAGTATGAGGAGCATAAACCAAGCCGAGCTGTTCGAGATCGGACATGACATTGCGCACCGAAGCCGGCGACAAGGTCATTGGCAGGATGCGCGACAGATTGCGCGAGCCGACCGGCTCTCCCGTTGCAAGGTAGCTCTCGACGATCAGGCGAAAAATCTCGCGCGAACGTTCGTTGAGCTGTGCGAGACCCAACTGGTTCGCGCCAAGCGGGAGTTCATGGCTGGTCAAAATCTCGCTCCACAACGTTGCTCGAGATATGTATCACTCCGCCGCCGCCATCGCACGTGTCTGGGGTGACACGCGCAACAGCGCCATGAGCTCGCGCACCGAACCGAAAGCCTCCAGCCGGTTCACCGCGTCAATGACCCCCTCGATCCGGGCGTCAGGCAGGAGGCCGGCGGCATAGAGACGGAATTTTTGCTCCACCTGGACGCACGCCAGCGGATTCTCGAACGCGCCGAGCGGATGCTCGCAAAAAGCGGACAGCGTGGCGCCGTCGGTGAGAATAAGATCCACTTTGGCCTGTGAGCCGCTAAGCGCCGGATCGGCGCGAATCTCGACTTTTTCGGCGGCGAAATTACGCAGCGCCGGATCGTCGTAACGCGCAGGAATGAACTGCGCCAAGCTCAGCGCGCCGTCATGCAGGATGGCGGCAGCGGCGTAATGGGCGGATAACAACGCTTCGAACTTGCCTTTATAGGCGCCGAAGCCGCCATGCATGTCAAAGGCGCTCTGGCTCAGCGCAACAACGACGCGGCGCACACGCGCGGCTTCGATCTCGTGCTTTGCGAGCAGATCGAACAAAGCCGTGTTCAAGCCCTGGATGAGTGTCGCCGACGGCCATAGCCGCAGCGCGATCCGCTCCAGTTCGAATCGGTGTCCCAGATCCGCAAGCGCCGCCTCCGGCTTGCCGCCCCCGGCATAGGTTTTGTAAAGGCCGCCGTCTGCGGCGCTTAAGAATTCCCGGGTCGCGACGAAATTCTGTTGCGCGAGGAGCGCAGCGAGCAACCCCGAAATCGCGCCACGGCATTGGTGAAATTTGACCGTCGGCGTGCCCCAGGCGGCGAACGTTCCCGCCGCCTGGCTGCCGGCCAGTCCGAATGCGCGCGCCATCGTATCGCCATCGAACTTCAGAAGTGAACCGGCGGCCGCGGCCGCACCGAATGGGCCAATGATCCCGGGGCCGTGCCAGCCACGCGCGCGAAACGCCGGATAGTCGAGGCCAAGGCCAATGCGCGTTGTCACTTCGCAGCCGGCGGCAATCGCGACCAACAGGTCGCGGCCCCGCAAACCATCGCGCTCGGCGATGGCGAGCGCCGGCGGCACGATTTCCGGAGTGACGTGCGTCATGGTCGCCCGGTGCACGTCACACATCGTGACCGCGGTGATCAGATAGCCGTTGAACAACGTGGCGCCCACGAGCGACAAGGGCGCGCCGCCGATCACGCTCGATTCCTTTCCCTGCGCGAGCGCCGACGCCAAAGCCCTGACCTGATCGGTCTCTTCACCTTGGTAACCCGCGAGCGCGCAGGCGAACGCATCCAAGACCAGGTTCTTGCAATGCTCGCGGGCTCGCTGGGGCAAATCGTCATAGCGCAGCCGCGCGGCGAAGTCGGCTAGTATGCGGGTCGGCTCTCGCGTTGCCTCACTTGTCATCCTCGTCCTCGCGCTGTAGCGGCCGGAGCGTAGCGGTAAGCCGGCAAAGCTGGCAATTGGGCAATTATCAAGTGCGTCTCGGCGTGTGCCGCTATCCTGCCTGACTGATCTCTTGGCTCTCTTGCTGATCCCTTGGCATCCCTTGGCGGGCCATTGCGCAACCACTACAAGATCACACTCAGTCATAGTTGATCGTTTACAAATGGGGTCCCGGCACAGCGGTGCCGGCAAACTTTCGGAGAAATGCATGCGGCCGAGCCGCCGACAGTCCGATGAATTACGCCCCGTATCGCTCGAACGCGGCGTTGTGAAATATGCGGAAGGCTCATGCTTCGTGAAATTCGGCGATACGCATGTGCTCGTAACCGCAACCGTCGAAGATCGGTTGCCGCCGTGGCTCAAAGGCCAGGCCCGCGGCTGGATCACGGCTGAATACGGCATGCTGCCGCGCGCCACGCTGGAACGCACGCGGCGCGAGGCCTCGGCCGGCAAGCAGAACGGCCGCACCGTGGAAATCCAACGCCTGATCGGACGGAGTCTGCGCTCCGTGGTCGACCTTAAGGCGCTCGGCGAGCGCCAGATTACGATCGACTGCGATGTCATCCAGGCCGACGGCGGCACGCGCACGGCTTCCATTACCGGCGCGTGGATCGCGCTTTACGATTGCCTCGCCTGGATGAAGGCGCGCCAGATGGTCGAGATGGATGTGTTACGCGACCATGTTGCCGCAATCTCCTGCGGTGTGTGCTCCGGCGTGGCGGTGCTTGATCTCGATTACGCGGAGGATTCGCAGGCCGATACCGACGCCAATTTCGTGCTCACTGGCTCAGGCGACATCGTCGAGGTCCAAGCAACCGCGGAGAAGATACCATTCTCCGAAACCCAGTTCTCGGCTTTGTTGGCATTGGCGCGCAAAGGTGTAGCCAAGCTCGTCGATTTGCAGAAGATGGCGGTGATGTGAGAGTCAGACGACAGAGGTCAGACGTCGGAGGACGGATATTGCCGAGCGGCCAACTTTCGAATCCGCATGATCCGACGTCTGTCGTCCGTCGTCTGATTTCCGATCGTCTGGTGATCGCCACCCACAATCCAGGCAAGCTTGCCGAAATGCGCGAACTGCTTGCGCCGTATGGGGTAGCCGCCATATCGGCCGGTGAGCTCGCTTTGGCCGAACCGGATGAAAACGGAATGACGTTTACCGAAAATGCGTGCATCAAGGCCGCCGCGGCCGCTCAGGCCGCAAAGCTGCCGGCGCTCGCCGACGACTCAGGACTGGTCGTCGAGGCGCTCGATGGCGCGCCCGGGATTCATTCGGCGCGCTGGGCCGGCCCGGATCGCGACTTTCGCCGTGCCATGGAAACGATCGAACAAGAATTGCGCGCGCGGGACGCGACAACGCCGGAACGCCGCCGCGCGCATTTTGTCTCCGCGCTGTGCCTGGCCTGGCCAGACGGCCACACGGAGGAATTCGAAGCGCGCGTTGCCGGCACGCTGGTCTGGCCGCCGCGCGGCGATCGCGGCTTCGGTTATGATCCGATGTTTTTGCCCGACGGCCAGCAACGAACCTTCGGCGAAATGTCTAGTGAGGAGAAACACGGCCTGCCGCCGCGCGGCAAAGGGCTATCGCATCGCGCCCGCGCGTTCTTAAAACTTGCCGAGGCTTGCCTTGAGCGCCGCTGATCATTCCGCTTCCGCTGCGTGTTCCGCTGCTTGGGCCGGCGGCCATGATGATCGGCCGGCATTCGGGGTCTACATCCATTGGCCATTCTGCCTGTCGAAATGTCCCTATTGCGATTTCAACAGTCATGTCCGCCGCGAACACATCGACGAGGCGCGCTGGGTTCGTGTCTTTACCACAAAGATTGCCAGTACGGCGGCGCGTGCGCCCGGCCGCGTGGTTTCGACGATTTTTTTTGGCGGCGGCACGCCGTCACTGATGCAGCCAAAGACCGTCGCCGCCGTCATCGACGCGATCGCCAGTCATTGGCAAATCGCCCCCGATGTCGAGATCACGCTCGAGGCCAATCCGACCAGCGTCGAGGTGGAGCGCTTTCGCGGCTATCGCGCCGCCGGTGTCAATCGCGTTTCGCTTGGCGTGCAGGCGCTTGACGATCGCGCGCTGGCGGCGCTAGGGCGCACGCATTCGGCACGCGAAGCCCTGGATGCGGTCGACGTCGCGCGCGGGCTTTTCGGCCGCTATTCGTTCGATCTGATTTATGCGCGTCCGGATCAAACGCCGGAACAATGGTCGCGCGAATTGCGCAGCGCATTGCGAGAAGCCGGCGAGCACGTTTCACTCTACCAGCTCACGATCGAGCCGGAGACGCCGTTTGCGGCGCTCCATGCCGCCGGCAAGCTGCATCCGCCGGACGAGAACACCGCGCGCATCCTGTACGATATTACCCAAGAGATCTGCGCTGCGCACGGCTTACCGGCTTACGAGATTTCAAATCACGCCCGGCCCGGCGGCGAATGCCGGCACAACCTGATCTACTGGCGCGCTCATGAATATGCCGGCGTTGGCCCCGGCGCTCACGGCCGACTCGATATTGCCGGCGAGCGCCACGCCACCGCCACCGAAAAACGGCCGGAAACCTGGCTCGAGCGCGTGGAAAGAGACGGCCACGGTCTGGTCGCCGACGATGTGCTCACCTCCGCCGAAACCGCCGATGAGTTTCTGTTGATGGGGCTTCGCCTTGCCGAAGGCATCGACGCGACACGCTACACGCAGATCGCCGGACGTCCACTCGAGCCCGAGCGCATCGACGCGCTGCGCCAGCACGGCCTGATTGAAACAACTCCCGCCGGGCGGATTCGCGTAACGCTGTCCGGCTTCCCGTTGCTCGATTCGGTGGTCGCCGATCTCGCGGCGTAGCGACGTTACGTCGCCGATCCACCGCCAAAGCTACGCAGCGGCGGCGCGACGATCTGGGCGCCGGACGTCGTGACCCGAAGCACCGCCAAGCCGCGCTCGTTGGTGCCGTCGGGGCGGAAGCGAAACAGGCCATCAATCCCGGTGAAGCCGGACGGGTTGGTCAGGACCTGCTGGGAAAATCGTTGCGGGCCTTGGGTTTTAACCAGAGCGGCAACCAGCGCCACCGCATCGTAAGCCAATGTGGCGGTGCGCACCGGATCCTGGTTGTAGCGGGCGCGATAGCGTGTCGAGAAGTTTCGGTAACCGACACCATCCGGCGCGGCATAGCAGCCGCCATCGAGCCCCGGCACCGCATAGATGCGCGGGTCGTCCCATAGACCGGTGCCGAGCAGCTGTAGCCGTTTGAGGTTGACCCCGTCCGCGACCAGAGCCTGCGCGACATCAGGCACCGCATCGCCGCCATCGGGAATGAACAGCGCGTCGGCCCGCGCCGAAGCTTGGCCGACGCTGCGAACCGGATTCGCCATCGCGGCCTTGTCGTGCGGATAGCGTTCGAGCGCAACGATCTGGCCGCCGCCGCGCCGCGCTACCGCTTGTTTGAAGGCCGCCTCGACCACGGTGCCATAGGGATTGTCTGGAATGAGCGCGGCGTAGGAATGCTTCCCCGTCGAAGCCGCGTATTGCACGATGCGATCGACGTCGGATTCAGGGAGGAAACTCAGCAAATAGATGCCGCTCGAGGCGACGTTAGCGTCGGTCGAGAATGCGATCACCGGGACGTTGCGCGAACGCGCCACTTGGCCGACGAAGCCGACCGACTGCGCGAACAATGGTCCGAGGATGATCTCAGCGCCCTCATCGATCGCCTGCTGCGCGCCGACGCGAGCGGCTTCGGCGGTGCCGCCGTCGTCTTTGACCAGGAGCTGAATGTTCGGATTGTTGAACTCGGCGATCGCCATTTCCGCGGCATTGCGCATGGCTTGACCGGCAACCCCGGCATTGCCGGCGGCGGACAGCGGCAGGATGAGTGCGACTTTGACCTGGCCGGTGCCGATCGTTGCGGCTAGCGGCGTCTGCGGTGACTGCGGCGGCGTGGAGGACAAATACTGGGAGGTTTGCGAACAGCCGGCCAGAAACGCGCCGGCGGTGCCAATCAGGCCGGCAACCGCGCGGCGACGCGTTGGCCAATCCGCCGAGCCCTGAAGCTGCAACTGCGCGGACACGGCAGCTCTCCCCACGGCGACCCCAAGCGCCGTTAACCATACGGCACTGCCAATTCGACATATTGGCGGCGAATGGTTAACCAAGTGAGAAAAATAGGGAATTCCGCGCCGCCACGACTGGCGCTGTGACCGGTAAGGAAACCAAGGCTAGAGTGCCGGCAATGCGTATGACCGCCCGCCACCGATCGCGCCAAGTCAGTCATCAAGACGACCATCAAGCCGGCCATGCAGAGCGCCATCAGACGAGCCGCCATGAAGGCGTGGTGCGTTCCTTCGTGATCGCCGACCAGCCGATCCAGGGTTCGCGGCTGGCGCCGGGCCTATATTTGGTTGCAACCCCGATCGGCAATCTCGGCGACATCACGCTGCGGGCGCTGCAGACGCTCGCCGGCGCCGATTTGATCGCCTGCGAGGACACCCGCGTCACCCGCAAATTGCTGGACCGTTACGCCATCGCAACGCCGCTTACGCCCTATCATGATCACAACGCGGCCAAGGCGCGCCCGGGACTGCTGCGCCGCCTCGCCGAGGGCGCGGCCATCGCCCTGGTTTCAGACGCCGGCACGCCGCTTATTTCCGACCCGGGCTTCAAGCTGGTTCGTGCGGCGCAAGATGCCAGCCATCTCGTCACCGCCCTGCCCGGCCCTTCGGCGGTGCTGACCGCATTGACGGTGGCCGGATTGCCGACTGATCAGTTTTTCTTCGCAGGCTTTCTGCCGCCCAAACAAGTGGCCCGCCGCGCCCGCATTGCCGAATTGGCTCCGCTTCCGGCAACGCTGATAATGTTCGAAAGCGGTCCGCGTATCGCCGCGACATTGGCCGATCTCGCCGTCGGTCTCGGCGCAAACCGCGACGCCGCCTTGTGTCGCGAATTGACCAAGCTGCATGAGGAGATCAGGCGCGGCGAACTCGCGAGACTCGCAGAAGCGTGCGCTGGCGACGAACTGCGCGGTGAGATTGTCGTCGTGATCGCGCCGCCGCAAGCGCCGGTACAAATGGGAGCAGCGGAAAGCGAGGGCTTACTGCGCGATGCGCTGGAGCGGCTGTCGTTGAAGGACGCCGTCGCTGAGGTCGCTCAGCTGACAGGAAAGCGGCGTCGCGAAATTTATCAGAGCGCGCTGGCGCTGCGGAAAAGCGTCAAAAAGGATGCCAAACATGGCGCGCCGCGCTGAACCGCTCCAGCCGTCGAAGCCGCTGCCGCGCCCGGAACGGGTCGCCGCTTTCCAGCGCGGCTTGTCGGCGGAAAGCCGCGCGGCGCTGTTTTTGATCGCCAAAGCCTACCGCATCCTGGAGCGGCGCTGGAAAACACCATTCGGCGAGATCGACATCGTCGCCCGGCGTCGTGGCGTGGTGGTGTTCGTCGAAGTCAAGGCGCGCGGCAGCATTGATGAGGCGGTGGAAGCGGTGACCGACCGAACCAAGCGCCGCGTGATTGGCGCGGCCGAACTGTGGCTCGCGCGCCATCCTCAACATGCCCATGGCGGTATCCGTTTCGACGTCATTGTGGTCACGCCCGGTAAAATGCCGCGCCACATCGTCAACGCTTTCACTGCAGAGGTCGCATGAGCGGACAGGCGAGCGGCGCAACTTATCTTTGTCCAGAATGGCCTTTGACGCGATAAACTCCACCCACAGAGATATCGAACCAACTAGTAAAGCCGGATCAACATAGATGCTCCTGAACGTCGCCGTGCAAATGGATCCTATCGAGCGGATCAACATTCGCGGCGATTCCACTTTTGCCTTGCTTTTGGAAGCGCAGGCGCGCGGCCATTCGCTGTTTTATTACACCCCCGATCAGCTGGTCATGCGTGACGGCAATGTTTCGGCAAGCGTTCGGCCGCTCTCGGTGCGGGACAAAGCCGGCGACCATTACACGCTTGGTGAAGCGCGCGCAGTTGAGCTGTCCTCGTTCAACGTCGTGCTGCTGCGGCAGGATCCGCCGTTCGACCTCGCCTACATCACCTCGACGCATATGCTCGAGCGCATCCAGCCGAAAACGCTGGTCGTCAACGATCCGGCGCATGTGCGCAACGCACCGGAAAAGGTTTTTGTCACCGAATTTCCCGATCTGATGCCACCGACGCTGGTGACGCGCGACCTGGCGGCGATCAAGAAATTTCGCGGCGAGCACGGCGACATCGTAATGAAGCCGCTCTACGGCAAAGGCGGCGAGGCCGTGTTCCGCCTCGCCCGCGAGGACCTCAATTTCGGCTCGCTCTACGACTTGTTCGCGGTCACGTTCCGCGAGCCGTGGGTGGTGCAGAAATTCCTGCCGGCGATAAAGGACGGCGACAAGCGCATCATCCTGGTCGACGGCGAGTTCGCCGGCGCGATCAACCGCGTGCCTGCGGCCGATGATCTGCGCTCGAATATGGTGCGCGGCGGAGTGCCGAAAGCGACCGATCTTTCGGCCCGTGAGCGCGAAATCTGCGCCCGGCTGGGACCGGCGTTGCGGCAGCGGCGTCTGCTGTTCGTCGGCATCGACGTGATTGGCGGCTTCCTCACCGAGATCAACGTCACCTCGCCGACCGGCATCCGCGCAGTGAAAAACTTCGGCGGTGCCGACATCGCCGCGCTGATCTGGGACAAGATCGAAGCGCAAAGAGCCCGCGCCTAAATCCCGCGATTAGAGTCTTTGTAACCACGCTCCTGATTTTCCCGCGCGGCGCGGAACCTTGCTCGCGGGCCCGACTTAGTGCGCCGAATGGACGCGCGCGACGGGGAAATGGGAATGAACGGGGTGGAATGAACGACATGGAATGAACGACATGGGGCGTTATCGCAAATATGCAGCCAACTGCCTCAAATTCGCTCAGAGCACAGCGGATCCCAACGCCAAGCTGGCGCTTGTCGACATGGCGCAAATCTGGATCATGCTCGCCGAAGAAACCGAGAGAAACGGCGGGCTCCTGCTCGATCCGGTAACGCGAAAAGCCTCCGCGAGACCGAGTGATTCGCCGCGTGTTTGAGGCACTAGTTGCCGCCTTCCCGGTGCGACCGGATTAACGTCGTCGATTGCGATTATGTGCGCTTTTCGGCGCTTAGCGGCTCGTCATCCCGACCCATTGCCGTGGACCGAGCCGCGCATACCGATCGCCGACAAAAATTCCTGCCGCGTCTCGGCGTGATCGCGAAACACGCCAAGCATGCGGCTCGTCACCATGGTGACGCCGGGCTTATGTATGCCGCGCGTGGTCATGCATTGGTGCGTCGCTTCGGTGACCACGGCGACGCCGTGCGGCTTGAGCACGGCATCGAGGCAGGAGGCGATCTCGGCGGTCATTTTCTCCTGGATTTGCAGGCGGCGGGCATAGACGTCGACCAGCCGCGCCAGTTTGGAAATGCCGACGACGCGGTTGCGCGGCAAATAGCCGATATGCACGCGGCCGATGATGGGCGCCAGGTGATGCTCGCAATGCGACTCGAAGCGGATGTCGCGCAGTACCACGACTTCGTCGTAGCCGCCGGTCTCCTCGAAGGTGCGTTTGAGATAATCGCGTGGATTGTCCTTATAGCCGGCGAACCACTCCTCGTAGGCGCGCACGACGCGCGCCGGCGTAGCGAGAAGCCCCTCGCGCTCCGGATCATCGCCGGCCCAGCGGATCAGCGTGCGCACCGCCTCTTCGGCCTCGGCGCGCGACGGCCGCCGATTTATAGCAGCCGACTTGCTGCGTCCGGTTTTGTTATTGACAGGTTTGTCCATGAATCTCTCTCCGGCCGGGCATTCGTTGAATGAAAACCTATGCGTGAATCGTCATCGCGCCATCGCGCTACAACCTGCGCAAGGCCACTTCCTCGACCCGATGGCTTTCGCTTTTCTTCAGGATGAGATCGGCGCGCGGACGGGTCGGCAGGATGTTTTCGCGCAAATTGACGAGGTTGATGCGATTCCAGATGTCAGTTGCGGTTTCGCTCGCCTCGCGATCGGATAGCCGCGCGTAACGGTGGAAATACGATCTCGGATCGGCGAACGCGGTACCCCGGAGCGTGAGGAAACGGGTAACGTACCAGGACAGCAGCACGTCCTCGTCGGCATCGAGGTAGACCGAGAAATCGAAAAAGTCGGACACAAACGGAATCGCTTTGCCATCTTTGGGTAAGCGCCCCGCTTGCAGGACGTTCAGTCCCTCCACGATCAGAATGTCGGGGCGATCGATCTCGATCCACTGGTTGGGAATGACGTCATAGATGAGATGCGAATAGACCGGCGCGCGCACCGGCCGCCGCCCGGCTTTGATGTCCGACAGAAAGCGCAGCAAAGCGGGAAGATCGTAGCTTTCCGGAAATCCCTTTTTGTCCATTAACCCTTCGCGCTCGAGCACGGCGTTCGGGAAAAGAAACCCATCGGTGGTAAACAGATCGACCTTGGGCACGTTGGGCCAGCGCGCCAGCAAGGCTTGCAAAACGCGAGCGGTGGTGGACTTGCCGACCGCGACCGAACCGCCGACGCCGATGATATAAGGCATCTTCGCGTCCTCGGTGCCGAGAAACGCCTGCTGGGCCCCAAAGAGTCTTTGCATCGCCGCGACATAGAACGAGAGTAGCCGCGACAGCGGCAGATAAATTTCTTCCACTTCCGACATATCGAGCCGGTCGTGCATTGAACGCAGCCGCGCCACTTCGCCAGACGTGAGCGTCATCGGCGTGTCTTCGCGGCGCATCGCCCATTCCGCGCGCGAGAACACGCGGTAAGGTGAAACGTCCTGTGCGGTGCGCTGCTCCATCGGATGCTCTTAGCCGCTCTTGTGCGCCGACTTGCGCGCTGCCTTTTCCTCAAGCCCGGATTGATGGCTGCGGGCGCCGAGTTCGGCCTCGACCTCGTCGAGCGAAATGCCGCGGGCGTGCAGCACCACGAGCAGATGATAAAGCACGTCGGCGGCCTCGCGGACCAAACCCTGCCGGTCTTCGCCTACCGCGGCAATTGCCGCCTCGACGGCCTCCTCGCCGAACTTTTTCGCGCAATGATCGACGCCGCGATCGAGCAGCTTGCGGGTATAGGAAACCTCAGCGCTTTCGCTGGCGCGCGCCTGCACGCGCCGTTCCAGATCGCGGATGGTAAAACTCGGCATCGGCAAGTCTTTCCGTGGCAAGTCTTTCCGTGGCAAGTCTTTCCGTGGCAGGCCCTTCCGTCCGGGTTCCATATCATCTCCACCCGCAGGCTGGGAGAGGCAGATTACGGATCGAGCCGCACCGGAAGACCCGCTTGGGCCATATAATCCTTGGCTTGCCGTACGGAATACTCGCCAAAGTGAAAGATCGACGCTGCGAGCACCGCGGCGGCGTGACCGTCGCGGATGCCCTCCACCAGATGGTCAAGGTTACCGACCCCGCCGGAGGCGATCACCGGGACCGAAACCGCGTCGGCCACGGCACGGGTCAGCGCGATGTCGAATCCCTTTCGCGTGCCGTCGCGGTCCATGGAGGTCAGCAAAATCTCGCCGGCGCCGAGCGCCACCACCTCGCGCGCGTAACCGAGCGCATCGATCCCGGTTGGATGGCGGCCGCCATGGGTAAAGATCTCCCAGCGCGCCGGTTCGCCCGGCTTTGACACCTGCTTGGCATCGATTGCCACCACAATGCACTGATCGCCGAATTTTTCCGCGGCTTCTTTGACGAAGCTCCGCCGCGCCACGGCGGCGGTATTGATCGACACTTTATCGGCGCCGGAACTTAACAAAGCGCGGATGTCCTCGATGCTACGGACCCCGCCGCCGACCGTGAGCGGCATAAAGCAGGCTTCGGCGGTGCGCCGCACCACATCGAGCATGATGCCGCGGTTCTCATGGCTCGCGGTAATGTCCAGAAAGGTGACCTCATCCGCGCCCGCTTCGTCGTAGGCGATCGCCGCCGCGACCGGATCGCCGGCATCGCGCAGATTGACGAAATTGACGCCTTTGACGACGCGGCCGTCCTTGACGTCAAGGCACGGAATAATGCGGACCTTGAACATTAGGCCGTCGCTCGCGCTTGGCGCAGGACGGAGAGCGCCGCCGCCGGATCGAGCCGGCCGTCGTAAAGCGCCCGGCCGGCAATTGCGCCTTCAAGCTTTTTTGCGCGCGGCTCGAGCAGCGCCCGTACATCGGCGAGCGAAGCAAGCCCCCCCGAGGCAATCACCGGCGGCGAAATCTGCTCGGCGAGCGCGATCGTCGCGTCTAGATTGAGCCCTTCCAGCATGCCGTCGCGGTTCACGTCGGTATAGACGATGGCCGCAACGCCGGCGTCTTCGAAACGGCGGGCAACGTCGAGCGCGGAAAGTGTCGATGTTTGCGACCAGCCTTCGACGGCGATCTTGCCATCGCGGGCGTCAAGCCCGACCGCGACCCGGCCGGGATAAGCGCGGGCCGCAGCTTTGACGAGCGCTGGATCGCGCACGGCCGCCGTGCCGACGATCACGCGGGCGATTCCCTTATCCAGCCAGGCGTCGATGGTGGCGCGATCGCGGATGCCGCCGCCGAGCTGCACCGGGATTTTCACCGCTGTGAGAATCCGTTCCACCGCAGCGGCGTTGACCGGTTTGCCCTCGAATGCGCCGTCGAGATCGACCAGGTGCAGATAGGTGAAGCCCTGCTCCGCGAAGGCGCGCGCCTGCGCGGCTGGATCGCGGCTGAACACAGTCGCGCGGGCCATGTCGCCTTGCTGCAGACGCACGGCCTCGCCGTTCTTCAGATCGATGGCCGGAAATAAGATCACGGCTTCCACTTCAAGAAATTCGCAATTAGCGCCAGGCCGAGCTTTTGGCTCTTCTCGGGGTGAAATTGGGTGCCGACAATGTTGTCCCGCCCGACGATCGCAGTGACAGGTCCGCCGTAATCGGCGTCCGCTACCAGATCCTGGCGTTGTGACGGATTGAGTGCGAACGAGTGCACGAAATAAGCGTGCCGGCCTTGCGGCCCGAGCGTCAGGCCGTCGATCAGCGGGTGCGAGCGCACGACATTGAGCGTGTTCCAGCCCATATGCGGGATCTTCAATGTAGCGTCACGCGGGGTGATGCGATCAACTTCGCCGCCGATCCAGCCCAGCCCCTCGACCACTTCATATTCGCGCCCGCGCTCGGCCAAGAGCTGCATGCCGACGCAAATGCCGAAAAACGGCCGGCCCTTGCCGCGCACCGCTTGTTCGAGCGCTTCCACCATGCCGGACACGGCATCGAGTCCACGGCGGCAGTCGGCAAAAGCTCCTACTCCGGGCAAAATAACGCGATCGGCGCGCGCCACGATCTCCGGATCGCGCGTCACTGTGATCGGTTGATCCAATCCAGCCTCATGGGCCGCGCGTTCAAAGGCCTTGGCCGCGGAATGCAGATTGCCCGAGCCGTAATCGACGATAACGACGGTCACCGGTGTGCTCCGGGTTCGGGAAATAATCCGATCACCCCGGATGGCGCGGCCGGCGCGGCTGAGGGCGATGTGGAAGCGCTTGTTGGCGATGAGGGACGACGTACGGGGGCCTGACGAATCCAGGCATCGAAGAAGCGCCGTTCTGCGCCCTCAAGATCTTCGCCGGTGACCACGCCGATATTGCGCCAATGGCGGCGCGCCAGCTTGGAGCGCCGCAGCGTACTCGCCTCAAGCCCGACAAGCAGCGAAATCAACAGGCCGGCCAATACCAGCGTAAACACCGAAGCGCCGAGCGCGCGCAAACCGGCGTCGAGCGCCGCCGACACCAGAAGATAAATCGCCAGCGCCAGCCATAAGCGGTACCGCAACATCCAGAACGGCGTGAGCAGGAAAGCCCACCACGAGAAGCCGTCACGGACGAAGACAAAGCGATAGGGTTCGGCCGCGGCCGCACCGGCGTCGAGCGGCGGTTGATGGACTGTGTAGATGGACATTGACCGATCTTTCAGCGTTAGCCTGCTGCACGATCCTTGGAAACTCGCCTTAGAAACTCTCGTTTCACGGACCGCGATTTAATTGCCGCAATTTAATTGCCGAGCCTGCCTTTGGTTGACGGCACCTCGCCCGCCGCGCGCGGATCGACGGCAACGGCAGCGCGCAACGCCCGGGCCAGACCCTTAAAACAGGACTCGGCAATATGATGATCGTTGCCGCCGTATAGCGTGGCGACATGCAGCGTCACACCCGAGTTCATGGCGAAAGCGCGAAACCATTCTTCGATCAATTCGGTATCGAAGGGGCCCACTTTGGCCCGGACGAATTCGACGTTGAACACCAGAAATGGCCGGCCGGAAATATCGAGAGCGACGCGCGTGAGCGCTTCGTCCATCGGCACGTGCACATCGGAGTAGCGCGCAATGCCTTTCATCTCGCCAAGCGCCTGTTTCAACGCCTGGCCGAGCGCGATGCCGACGTCCTCGGTTGTGTGGTGGTGATCGATATGCAGATCGCCCTTGGCTTTAACGCGGATGTCAATCCGCGAATGCCGGGCCAACAGATCGAGCATGTGGTCGAGAAAGCCGATGCCAGTTTCGATCGAAGACGCGCCCGTACCGTCGAGATCGACCGCGACCTCGACGTCGGTTTCCTTGGTCTTGCGCGCCACCGTGCCTTTGCGCACTTCGCTCTCCCGATCGCTGTCTCGGGCCCAATCTTGCCTTCGCGGGCCTTTTATCAGGGCCCCTCCGAACTCGCCACTGGCGCCATCGCGCATTTGCATTGCCGGCGACCAACTCTTAAATCATGCTTTAAGCAAACGTTTTCCAGCCCGGTCAGTTGAACCGGTCAGTTGAACTTGGCCGTCGAACCCGGTTTATCGTTCATCCAGCCCATGTCCTCGGTAGAAGCGGGCCATTCCGGCCCTTGGCACGGCACGACCATTCTGACGGTCCGCAAGGGCGGACTGGTCGCGGTCGGCGGCGACGGACAGGTCTCGATCGGCCAGACCATCATCAAGGCGAACGCAAAGAAAGTGCGCCGGCTCGGCGGCGGCGCGGTCATCGGCGGCTTTGCCGGCGCCACCGCCGATGCGTTCACGCTGTTCGAGCGGCTCGAATCCAAGCTCGAACAGTATCCCGGCCAATTGACGCGTGCCGCTGTCGAGCTCGCCAAGGATTGGCGCACGGACCGTTATCTTCGGCGGCTCGAAGCCATGATGATCGTCGCCGACAAGGACGTATCACTGGTATTGACCGGCACCGGCGACGTGCTCGAGCCCGAGGCCGGTGTGGTCGGCATCGGCTCCGGCGGTAATTATGCGCTCGCCGCGGCGCGGGCTCTGCTCGATGGGCCGCTTGATGCGGAAGCGATCGTGCGCCGGTCGCTCGACATCGCCGCGGAGATTTGCGTTTACACCAATCGCAATGTGACCGTAGAGACGTTGAAGGCGTGACCGACTTCTCTCCCCGCGAAATCGTCTCCGAGCTCGACCGTTTCATCGTCGGGCAGGGCGACGCCAAGCGCGCCGTCGCGATTGCGCTACGCAATCGCTGGCGCCGCCTGCAGCTCGACGATCGGCTGCGCGAAGAAGTGTTGCCGAAAAATATTTTGATGATCGGGCCGACCGGCGTCGGCAAGACCGAAATCTCCCGCCGCCTCGCCAAGCTGGCCGGCGCACCATTCCTCAAAGTCGAGGCGACCAAGTTCACCGAGGTCGGCTATGTTGGGCGCGACGTCGAGCAGATCGTGCGCGACCTGGTCGAGATCGCCATCACGCTGACGCGCGAAAAGCGGCGCAAAGACGTGGAAACCCGCGCGCAGCAAGCCGCCGAAAATCGCGTGCTCGACGCCTTGGTCGGGGCGAATGCGAGCGCTTCGACCAAAGAGGCGTTTCGCAAGAAGCTGCGCACCGGCGAGCTCAATGACAAAGAAATCGAGATCGAGGTGCAGGCCGCCGGCGGCGGCTTGCCGCTGTTCGACATTCCCGGCATGCCGGGCGCGCAGATGGGCGCGATCTCGATCGGCGATATTTTCGGCAAGCTCGGCGGCGGCCGGACCAAGACCCGCCGCGTCACTGTGACGGATTCCTACGACATTCTGGTCAACGAGGAGTCCGACAAATTACTCGATATCGAGCAATTGACTCAGGAAGCGATCAAGACGGTCGAAAACAACGGCATCGTCTTCCTCGACGAGATCGACAAAATCTGCGCGCGCGACGGCCGCATCGGCGCCGACGTGTCGCGTGAGGGTGTGCAGCGTGATCTTTTGCCCTTGATCGAGGGCACCACCGTTGCCACCAAACATGGCTCGGTGAAGACCGATCATATTCTGTTTATCGCCTCGGGCGCCTTTCACATTTCCAAGCCCTCCGATCTGCTGCCGGAACTGCAGGGGCGATTGCCGATCCGCGTCGAACTCAAGCCGCTGACGCGCGACGATTTCCGCCGCATTCTGACCGAACCGGAAGCCTCGCTCATCAAACAATATGTGGCGCTGATGGCGACCGAAGGCGTCAATCTGGAATTTTCCGAGGATGCGATCGACGCCGTCGCCGACGTTGCGGTGGCGGTCAATTCAAGCGTTGAGAATATCGGCGCGCGCCGTTTGCAAACGGTGATGGAGCGCGTGCTTGATGATGTTTCGTTCGGCGCGCCCGACCGCTCTGGCGAGACGGTGAAAATCGATGCGGCCTACGTGCATAAGCACGTCGGCGATCTCGCCAAGAACGTCGATCTCAGCCGATTTATCTTGTGAGCAGCTGTACGGTGTGGCGCCGAGGGGCTATCGGCTTCAGTTCACCGCTGGAAAGCCGGCTGGCTCTGCTGCTCGCGGTTAATTTCGCGAATCATCGCCATCCATTTTTCGACCTGAGCCAGCATGCGTAGATCGGAGGCGCCCGCGTGCATTGAATCGTGCGCGGCGACCGTCGCAGATTTGACCGTGGTAACCATACTCTCGGACATGGGCGGTTGGTTCCGAAATCGCGTTTGACTGACTTGCGTGACAGAGTTTCGCCGACGAGTTTGACGGATTCGTGCGTTTTTTCGGGCTTTCTCGATATTAACCTTAACGATGCGTGTGTTACGCCATCGACTGCAGCTAACGCGGGCGGCGCCGCAAGCGCAGGTAAAGCGCGCCTTCGCCGCCGTGGCTGGCATGCGCTTGTTGGAAACTGACGATAAAGCGGCGGAACTCCGCCAACGACAGCCATAATGGCACTTGTCGCCGCAGCACGCCGCCTTCGGACGCCGAGCCCGCTGCGCCGCCGATACCCTTGCCAGTCACTACCAGCGCGAGTTTCGCATCCTGTGCTTGCGCCTGCGTGAGAAAATGCAAAAGCGCCGCATGCGCCTGTTTCTGTGTCATGCCGTGCAGATCGAGCCGGGCGTCGATCGCCGTGTGGCCCCGCGCGACGCGCTGCCGTAAGCGGCGATCGAACTGCGCCAGTGCCGGCGGCTGTTTCGCATGTGAGCGTTCTTTTGGGACGCTCTGAGACGGCGGCGTTTCGCACGTGGCCTGATCGGGTGCAACGCCAAGCGCAGCAGCGGCGCTGCGGCGCAACGGCGTCACATCGCGGGCAAATCCTCTCCACAGCGCCCGTTCATCGTCGCTCAAGCGGCGCCGGCTCATCGGCGGCGCCGCGCGTTGGACTTGCTATTCACGGACGGCGCCACGTTCGCACCAGCCGCAATCGCCGGCTTGGCCTCAGGCAGGGGCACTTCATCCGCGGCGCTGTCGGGCACCGTCGGGTCGGGCATGTTGTCAAAATTGAAACCGAATAGACCGAGCCGCGTTGGTGGCAGCGGCACGTCGCTCCCGGCCGCCACTGGATCGAGTTCGCGCGGCACCAGCATGACGAATGTGCCCGGATTTTTGATGCGCCCGGCGATACGCGCTGCCTCGTCGCCGGCGCCGAAATAAATATCCGCGCGCGCCGGACCGACGATCGCCGAACCGGTATCCTGCGCGATCATGAGACGGTCGAATTTCGTGCCGGCTTTCTGGTTGGCGATCGGCAGCTCAGCCTGAATGAAAAAAGGCGTGCCATAGGCGTGGAGCGCACGGTCGATCGCGATCGAGCGGCCTGGCATCAGCGGTACGCCCTGGCCGCCGACCGCTTCGTCCTCGGTGGCAAGATCGGTGATCCGGAAAAACACATAGGATTTGTTTTGCCGGCGCACCTCCTTCGCTTGATCTGGATTAGCTTCCATCCAATCGCGAATGCTCTGCATCGATACCTGATCTCTGCTCAATATTTTTTGGTCGACGAGAGCGCGGCCGACCGGCGTATAAGGCCAGCCATTGTGCGAATCGTAATTGACGCGAAGAATGGCTCCATCTTCGAGCCGGATTCGGGCAGAGCCTTGGATCTGCGCGAACAAAACGTCGACCTGGTCGTGCAGGTAGCAGATTTCAAGATGCCAGCCGTCGAGCGCGCCATCCTCGATCTGGCCACGATCATAATAGGGCACAATCTTGCGGCGGCCGACGCGTCGACCGACGAACACGCCCTTCGATGGAAATGCATCGCCAAGCTTGCGCCGGCCGGCGGGTACGAGGTTGGGCGGCCGACGATAAAGCGGCGCCGTGAATTCCCCGGTGGGTACACGCGAACCGGCAATGATCGGCTCGTAATATCCGGTGAGGAAACCGTCGCTATCGCCGAGCCTGCTGATTCGGATCGGACGGAAATGGTCTTCAAAAAATTTCCGGGCGCCGTCTTCGTCCAGCGGAATAGCTTGACGCGCGTCTTCGCAAATGTCTTTCAGCGCAGCCGGAATCGGGGTCAAATCCCGAGCCGACTGGCGACGCCGATTCTGCAGCGTCCGGCAGCTGCCGAGAAAAGCAGCGAAGGCAGCGGCATGATCGTCGCTGGTCCAACCCTCGAGGTCGCTCCACTCGATCGGCTCATATTGCGTATCGGGAAGTACCAGCGGGCCGCCCCCTTGCGCGACTGCCGTCGCTTGCAGCGCAAAGAGGACGACCAGCGCGACGGCAACGCGATGAACCGGAATGCGAAAGACCAGAAGGCGAAAGACCAGACTTGGCGCCGCACCCCCACTCATCGCGAACATCATTGTCCGGTTTCGGTCGCGATGACTTTCCAGTTGGGGTCGCGCGAGGACACATCGCGGGCGAAGGTCCAGACATCCGTCACGTCCGTGACTTTTTCGGCATTGCCGTCGATGACCGTGCCACTCCGATCGCGTGTGGCGGAAATCAGTTTGGACACGAAGCGCACGGTGATTTGTGCAGTCGTCCGATTGCGCAGCTCGGCTGCCGTTATAGTCGCACCATCGATCGAAACAAAACGAGTCTCGGCGGATTCGCTGCGGCGCTCGCGCTCGGTAATCGCCGCATCGAAGCCGTCATAGACTTCACGCGACAGTAAGCTGCGCAGCTGTCGGCGGTCGCCACCGGCGAAAGCAGTCACAATCATCTCGTAGGCGGCGCGCGCACCGGTAATGAAATGTTTGGCGTCAAAGCTCGAATCCGTGGCGGCGATCGCATCAAGCCCAGCCGCCACGGTCGATCCGCTCTCGGCGATATCCTTCCAGCGTTCGCCCGCAGACGCGGCGGCGTCAGCGGCGCGCGATGTATCGGAACCGCGCTGCGGCAGGGTTACTACCTTCTGCTCGGCGGCCGGGCTGCGCACCGCATCGCGGGCTGAATATGGATCATAGGGCGGCCGCTCGCGGCCGGTCCGCTGGCCCAAAACGCTGCGCAGTCGCAGAAAAATAAACACTGCGAGGGCCAGGAAAATGATGGTGTAGATATCGAACACGTCGGCCATTCTTTCGCCATCGCAGTAAGCGGGGCAGTGTATTCCGGGATCGGCTCGAATGACCAAACCGCGGCAGAACACCGGTCCCCACTTATGTAGGCATGCAGGTAAGGCCATCCAGTGGCGGCTAGCCGTCATTTTAACGCGGCGACGCGCAAACATTAAACGATCGGCGCGGCTGCGCCAACAATGCAGTCCGGCGGGCGCACCCTGTCTCTACGCTAAATTGACGCCCCGTCTTGGGCTGCTGTCTTGGGTCTTGGGCCTTGGACCTCGAGCCGCCGCCGTTCCCGGCATTGTTCGCGGCTCCGCCGCATGTTAGCCAAGCCGGCCCAAGCGGAGAGAACAATGTCGACGACGAATGGTGGCCCCGCGCCACAACCGGGTGCCCCACAGACGCCGGTTCCGCAGATCGGCGTGCTCATGCAATATGTGAAGGATTTCTCGTTCGAGAACCCGAACGCGCCGCGCGCTCTGACACCGAGCCCGCAGCAGCCCTCGATCAAGATCAATATCAGCGTCGAGGCGGCCCCTCTCGCCGAATACGACGTCGAAGTGACGCTGAGGCTAGACGGCAAGGCGGAAGTCCAGGGCTTCGTGCTGTTCGGCTTCGAGCTGCTCTATGCCGGGGTATTTCGGATCCTCAACATCCCGCCCGAGAGCCTCCAGCCAATGGTCATGATCGAGTGCCCGCGTCTGTTGTTCCCCTTCGCACGAGAAATCGTCGCCACGGCGACCCGCAATGGCGGCTTTCCTCCTCTGATGCTTGAGCCGGTCGATTTCGCTTCGCTTTATCGGGAACGCATGGCCAGCGCGCAGCAAGCCAATGCGCCCGCTTAATCCAAGCTGACGTAATCGCGCCAAACCGCGTTTTGGCCGAGGCTCGCGATGAATCGACGATGGGCGGCCTGCGCATCCGCCGTTAGCCGCGACGGCAGCGGCGCGGGGCGTTCCCGCACCGCGATGATCTCGCCGGGCATCACAATAGCCGGCGCTTGCGAAAGAATAAGCTGCGCCTGACGCGCGCCGATCAGTTCGACATAGACCTCGGCCAGGAGTTCGGCATCGAGCAGCGCACCATGCTTGACGCGGCGCGAATTATCGATGGCATAGCGAGCGCACAAATCGTCCAGCCTGTTCGCCGCTCCGGGATGTTTGCGGCGCGCAATCAACAGCGTGTCGACCATGCGGTCGCGGCTCACCGCGGGGTGCCCGGCGCGCTCCAATTCGGCATTAAGGAAGGCCAGATCGAACATTGCATTATGCGCAACCAGCTGAGCGTCGCCGAGGAAAACGATGAGTTCGCTAACCCGGTGCGCGAACAACGGCTGATTCCTTAGAAAATCGACCGTCAGTCCGTGGATTTTCAGGGCCGATTCCGGCATGTCGCGTTCCGGATTGAAATAGCCATGGAACGTTTTGCCGGTCGGGAATCGATTGAAAAGCTCGATGCAACCGATTTCGACGAGACGATCGCCGGCAAGCGGGTCGAGTCCCGTCGTTTCGGTATCAAAGACAATTTCGCGCATCGAGAACTCGTTGACCGTCGCGAATCACCGCCGGTGCATTGTAGCGACGTTGCGCAAAATGTCTCGAATCTGCGCTCGGGTCTGATCGAATCCCTGCGAGCTGTCCACGACGAAATCGGCGCGGCGGCGCTTTTCAGCGTCCGGTAATTGCTTGGCCAGCAGCGCTGCAAATTTCTCCTCGGTCATTCCGGGGCGGTCCAAAGCGCGGCGCCGCTGGTGCGCGGACGGCGCCGAAACTACCACCACGGCATCGCATTTCGATTGCGCTTCGGTTTCGAACAGCAAAGGGATATCGACAACTACGACGGTAGCGCCCTGCGCTTGCGCCTGCGCCAGGAACTTTTCCCGCGAGGCGGTGACGAGCGGATGGATGATCGCTTCGAGGCGAGCGAGCGCGGCTCGGTCGTTGACGACGATTGCCGCAAGCTTGCTGCGATCCACCTTGCCGCCGGACGTCGAGCCGGGAAACGCCTGCTCGATCAGAGCCGCCGCTTCGCCCTCGTAAAGGGCATGAACGACCGCGTCGGAATCGTGAACCGGCACGCCGCATTCAGCAAAAAACTTGGCGGCGGTCGATTTTCCCATGGCGAGGGAGCCGGTCAGGCAGAGGACGAACGGCCGGTCGGTACTCATCGCGCCAGGCACCCAAAGTGCCGCAGAAATTCCAGAACCTCGAGGAGCGGCAGTCCCAAGACCGTGAAATAATCGCCATCGACGCGCTCGAATAACTGCATGCCGAGGCCTTCGAGCTGATAGGCGCCGACGCTTGCGGTTACCGAATCGCCGGCGGCATCAAGATAGAGCTCGAGAAAGCGTTCAGAGAAATTGCGCATCGTCAGCCGCGCCATGCCAACATGTTCGAACAGCACCGCATCATGCTGCACGAAGGCGATCGCCGAGTGAAGTTCATGCGTACGGCCGCAAAGCGCGCGCAGTTGCGCGCGCGCCGCATCGCGATCGCGCGGTTTGGTCAAGCACTCGTCGCCGAATGAAAGCGTCTGGTCGGCGCCGAGAGTAAGACCTCCGCCATGCTTGCGCGCTACCGCAATTGCTTTTTCGCGCGCCAAGAGCGCGGCCACGGCGCCGGCGGATTTCGTTCGCGCGCCCGCTTCCACACCGCGTTCATCAAGATCGGCCGGATCCGTCTCGACCGGCACGCCGGCAGCGGTGAGAAGCGTCCGCCGCGTCTTGCTTTGCGACGCCAGGATGAGCGGCGCGTCGGCAAGCCATAGCGCCATAGGCGGCCTCATGAGCGGCCTCAGGACACGTGATGCCGGCGCCGCTCGCCAAGATGCGCAAGCACCGCGGCGGCCGTCTCTTCGATCGAGCGGCGGGTCACGTCGATGAGGGGCCAGTTGTGTCTGGCGCAGAGCCGTCGCGACGCGGCGACTTCCTCGGCGACCGCCTGACGATCGATATACTGATCGTCGTCGCGATGTGCTTTGAGCCCGAGGAGCCGGTTCTGGCGAATTTGCACGATCCGTTCCGGCGTGGCGTAAAGCCCGACTACCAAAGGATGCTTGAGCGCTTCGAGACGTCCGGGCAAGGGCAGGCCAGGTACCAGCGGGACGTTGGCGGTTTTCACTCCGCGATTGGCGAGGTAGATCGAGGTTGGCGTCTTCGAGGTCCGTGACACTCCGACCAATACGACATCCGCCTCCTCGAGATCGTCCATATGCTGGCCGTCGTCATGCAACATGGTGTAATTGAGCGCATCGATGCGACGAAAATATTCGGCATTGAGCGTGTGCTGCGCGCCGACTTTATGCGTCGACTCAGCGCCCAGATAAGACTGGAAAAGGTGCAGCACCGGCCCCAAGATCGATAGGCAGGGAAGACCTAGCGCACGGCATTTTTTTTCGAGCCGCTGCACCAAATTCTCCTCCAGGAGCGTATACAGAACGATCCCGGGAGACTCTTCGATTTCCGCAAGAACCCGATCGAGCTGCCTCTGCGTACGCACCAGCGGGTGGACGTGCTCGACCGGCATGCTCTTGGCGTATTGCGCCGCGGCGGCGCGCGCCACTGTAATCAAGGTTTCACCGGTCGCATCCGAGATCAGGTGAAGGTGGAAGTAGCCCGCCGCATGCACCATGGAATTGTTCAAGCCGGCTGGAAAAGCTGTTGACCTCTGGGGAGAAGGCCATGGCTTTGCGAATGGCGCAAGCAGATTAACCAGGCGAACGTATTATCAATCCACACAGCACATCTCCCGGGCATTTTATTCCGCAAGGGATGCCCAGGACCGGTGAAATGTGGAAATCGAGTTGACAAGTGATCCGGAATGATCCGGAAACTAGCGCGCCGCTGCACTTCCCAACCGAACCAGGTGAACGGTCGAAAGCTGGGGATATGTGGGTTGTTCGTGCAAGCAGTGTGCAAGCCGATTTATGAGTCCAATCAACTGTCCAAGCACTACAACAGATTCTAAGATTCTATTTGTAGAGTAGAACAACGTGCCGCGGGTAAACCTGTGACCAAACCCCTGATGGACGTTCTTGCCGGCAAGCGACAGACCGTTCCGCCGATCTGGCTGATGCGGCAAGCCGGAAGATATCTCCCGGAATATCGTGCGCTTCGGCAAAAGATCGGTAATTTCCTCGATCTATGTCTTGATCCGGATCTGGCAACGGACGTTACATTGCAGCCGATTCGACGATTCGGATTCGATGCCGCGATCTTATTTTCAGATATTTTGGTGGTTCCTTATGCGCTGGGGCAGAGCGTTGCGTTCACTTCAGCCGATGGGCCGCGGCTTGATGCGATCGACGACGCTGCAGGTTTGCGCAAGCTCCGGAGAGAGCTCGATCATGAGCGGCTGGCGCCTGTCTATGAGACAATCACGCGCGTTAGATCACAGCTTCCGGCCAGCGTTACGTTCTTGGGATTTTGTGGTGCGCCATGGACTTTGGCGACATACATGATTGCCGGTGCGGGTACGCCCGATCAGACTCCGGCGCGGGAGTTTGCTTATCGCGCTCCGAAACTATTTGGCGAATTGCTCGATATTCTTGTAGGCGCTTCAGCATCATATTTGATCCGGCAATTCGAAGCCGGTGTCGATGCTGTGCAAATATTCGACACCTGGGCGGGTGTATTGCCGGACGATGAATTTGATCGATGCTGCGTTGAACCGTGTGCGCGCATTATCAACGCCGTGCGAATGCAAATTCCGACAGCGAAGTTCATCGGATTTCCGCGCGGCGCCGGCAGCCGGTTGAAACGATACATCGATGTTGTTCCGGTCGATGCGGTCGGGCTCGACTGGACCATCGATCTTGATTTTGCGCGCGACGAGTTGCAGAGGCGCAAGCCCGTTCAAGGTAACCTCGATCCTGTGGCGCTCTTGGTCGGCGGTGATGCACTTGATCGCTCGGTTGATCGAATCATGGAAAACTTCAAAGCCGGACCGTTCATCTTCAATCTCGGCCATGGCGTGCTGCCGGACACGCCTGTTGCGCATGTTGAACAGCTCGTCGCGCGCGTTCGCGCCTCGGCCTGAGAGAGCACCCGCCGCATGTATGAATCGATCAAGGCGTTCCACGTTATTGCCGTCATCGCCTGGCTCGCGGGAATGCTCTATTTGCCGCGCTTGTTTGTCTATCACTGCGCCGCCGAGAAGGGATCGGTGCAGTCGGAGACCTTCAAAACCATGGAGCGCCGGCTCCTCCGAATCATCATCAATCCAGCCATGGTCGCGACCTGGTTACTGGGGCTGTGGCTCGCTTGGCACGGCCCTGATTCTCGCTACGGCTGGTTCGCTTCCGGCTGGCTTTCAGCCAAACTCGTGCTCGTGCTTGCGCTTTCTGCACTGCACGGCTGGTGCGCGCTTTGGGTGAAAGATTTTGCCGCCGACCGCAATCGGCATTCCCAGAGATTCTATCGTCTGATCAATGAGATACCGGCAATTCTGATGGCGGCGATCGTTATTCTCGCGGTGGTGAAACCGTTCTGACGGTAACGCGTTGCTAAGGCGGAATCCGGTTCGGCCCTTGCCTGAAGTGCAGACTTTTCTTATCTTCAGGCTATCCCACCCAACGTAGGCGGATGCAGTTGCGTCTCGGCTCCAGCAAACTGGAGCCACCAGTGCATCGGGTTGGGGGTCCCCAAGCCCTTACTGCCCAAAGACCCTGACCAGCCCAAAGACCTGCGAACTTCTCCAGCCAGCGACGCCACGATTGAACTTCGCTGGCCAAATTTCCATAGGACATTCTATGCGGGAAATGAAACTGCAAGAACTCAAGGCCAAGACTCCGGCCGAGCTTGTCTCCTTTGCCGAAGAATTGGAGGTCGAGAACGCCTCGACCATGCGCAAGCAGGAGCTGATGTTCGGTATTCTCAAACAGCTGTCTGCGCGCGAGACGGACATTGTTGGCGAGGGTGTCGTTGAGGTAGTGCCAGACGGCTTCGGCTTTTTGCGATCGCCGGAAGCAAATTACCTGCCCGGGCCCGACGACATCTACGTATCGCCATCGCAAATCCGGCGCTTCGGACTGCGCACCGGCGACACGATCGATGGTCACATCCGCAGCCCCAAGGAAGGCGAACGCTATTTCGCGCTGCTCAAAGTCAATTCGCTCAATTTCGAGGATCCCGAGAAGGCGCGGCACAAGGTCAATTTCGACAATTTGACGCCGCTCTATCCGGACGAGTGGCTGAAAATGGAATACGAGGATCCGACCAAAAAGGATCTTTCAGCCCGGGTCATCGATATTGTCGCGCCGGTCGGCAAGGGACAGCGCGCGCTGATCGTGTCGCCGCCGCGCACCGGCAAGACCGTGCTTTTGCAGAATATCGCGCATTCGATCACCCACAATCACCCGGAATGCTACCTGATCGTGCTCTTGATCGACGAGCGGCCGGAGGAAGTCACCGATATGCAGCGTTCGGTGAAAGGCGAGGTGGTCTCGTCGACCTTCGACGAGCCGGCGGTGCGCCACGTTCAAGTCGCCGAGATGGTGATCGAAAAGGCCAAGCGGCTCGTCGAGCATGGCCGCGATGTCGTCATTCTACTCGACTCCATCACCCGGCTCGGCCGCGCCTACAACACCGTGGTGCCGTCGTCCGGCAAGGTGCTCACCGGCGGCGTCGACGCCAACGCGTTGCAGCGGCCGAAGCGCTTCTTCGGTGCGGCGCGCAATATCGAGGAAGGCGGTTCGCTGACGATCATCGCCACCGCGCTGATCGATACCGGCAGCCGGATGGACGAAGTCATCTTCGAAGAATTCAAGGGCACCGGCAATTCGGAGCTGATCCTCGACCGCAAAGTCGCCGACAAGCGTACCTTCCCGGCGATGGACATCACGCGCTCGGGCACGCGCAAGGAAGAGCTGTTGGTGCCGCCGGATCAGCTCAAGAAGATGTACGTGCTGCGCCGCATCCTCAATCCGATGGGAACGATGGATGCGATTGACTTCCTGCTCGACAAGCTGCGCAATACGAAGAACAACGGCGAGTTCTTCGACTCGATGAATACCTGATCGCGGCTTACCTAGCGCCAACCTCGCACCGCGTCGATCGCTTCAGGCAGAGCTGAAGGATCGGTCACCGGCAGCGAACAGGTCTCCCCGACACAAACGAAAGCTTGCGGCTCACGCGCGGCGGCTAATTTATCGCGCGCCGGGTGTTTGCTCGGCAGCGCTTCGGCAGAGGCGGCGTGAAGCACGATGCGGTCGAGCGGCGGCAGCCGCCGCGCGGTGGCGAGGAACGCATCGGCGCCCGCGCCCTGCCCCGTCACCACGACCTCGGCGGCGCGCAGCCGCAGATCGATGGCATTGAGCATCGCCAGATGCATGTAAAGGTTTTCGGCGATGAGCGGCGCCACGGCCGCAATCAATCGATCCGCTTTATCGCGCCAGCTATCGTCGCCGGACAGCGCCGCCAAGCGAATGAGATTTTGCGCCGCGACCGCATTGTGGTTTGGCGTCGCCTCATCGGTCGTTGCCGCCGGACGAATGACGAGGCCCTCTGCGTCCGCTGCAGTCAAATAATAAGTCCCGAGCTCGGCATTGGCGTAATCACGGTCCAGAGCCTGCTGCCATTGCAGCGCCTGATCGAGCAAGCGTGGCGCGCCCGTCGTCTCATTGAGCGCCAGCGCTGCGCGGATCATGGCGGCGTAATCCGAAGCAAGTCCCGGAAATTTAAGCTTGCCTTGACGCCAGGAATGGCCGAGGCGGTCGCCGCGCGCCATGCTGTGGGCGACGAAGTCAAAGGCGCGGCTCGCCAAGTCCAACCATCGCGGCTCACCCAGCATCGATCCGGCATGGGCGAGCGCCGCGATCATCAGGCCGTTCCAATCGGCGAGCACCTTATCGTCAAGGCCAGGTCGCATGCGCAAGGCGCGCACGGCAAGGAGCTTTTCGCGTAGGGCCGCAAGCCGAGCCTCATCGGCGTCGCTGCGCGGCAGCGGCTTCAAGCGATTGAAGATGTTGTGGCCTTCGAAATTGCCGGCGGGCGTGACGTCATAGTGCCGAGCGAAAAATTCGCCGTCCTCGATGCCGAGCTGGCGGATCACTTCGTCATAGGACCAGACGTAGAATTTTCCTTCTTCGCCTTCAGAGTCGGCGTCGAGCGAAGCGCAAAACGCCCCCTCCTCCGCGGTCATTTCGCGCTCGAGCCAGCCCACCGTTTCGTAAGCACGGCGGCGATACAGATCCTTACCGGTGCGCCGGTAAGCGATCGCCAAAAGTTCGAGAAGCTGCGCATTGTCGTAGAGCATTTTTTCGAAGTGCGGCACGAGCCAGCGCTCGTCCACCGAATAGCGGGCGAAGGCGCCGCCGAGGTGGTCGTAGATGCCGCCCTCGCAGATGTGGTCGAGCGTAATTTCCACGGCTGAGAAATAGCGCGTTTCGCCGGTGCGTAAGCCCGCGCGCCAGAGGCATTCGAACAGCGCGGCCTGCGGAAATTTCGGCGCCCCGCGCGTGCCGCCATTGACCGGATCGATGAGCCCGCCAAGCTGCCGCGCGGCATCGTCGAGTTCGGCGCGCCCGATCGTCGCCGTACCGGCCGGCCGCGCCGCAGCCGCAAGCCGCTCCATCAGCGCTGCGCGATTACGCTCGATCTTGGCCGGCTCTTCGCGGAATAGCCGCGCGATTTCGCGCAGCACGTCGACAAATGCCGGCTTGCCGTAGCGCGACGTCTTGGGAAAATAAGTCCCGCCCCAGATTGGCTCGCCGTCCGGCGTCAAAAACATCGTCAGCGGCCAGCCGCCATGCTCGCCCAAGTGATGCAGCGCCGCCATGTAGATCTGATCGATGTCGGGTCGCTCCTCGCGATCGACTTTGATATTGACGAACAGCTCGTTCATCACGCGCGCGGTCGGTTCATCCTCGAAGCTCTCGTGCGCCATGACATGACACCAGTGACAGGCGGCGTAACCAACCGAGAGGAGAACTGGCTTGTTGCTACGCTTGGCTTGCGCCAGCGCTTCGGGGCCCCAGGGCCACCAATCGACAGGGTTGTCCTGGTGCTGCAGGAGATAGGGACTGGTCTCGGCGGCGAGACGGTTGCGGCCCCGGCCGGCGAGGTTCGGCGCGGCGGCCTGCGATGGTGTTGACGGCTGCGTTGACGGCTGCGTTGACATGGACGCACCGTAGCAAGTAGCCCGCATCGCGCGAAGCGCCGACCTCAATGGACGCCAACCCTGCACCATGGCCGATCGTTCCACCATATTCGCGCTATCCTCCGGCCGGCCGCCGGCGGCTATTGCCGTGGTGCGCATTTCCGGTCCGCGGGCGCGGCTTGCCCTTGAAAGATTGACCGGTCGCGTGCCGCCGCCGCGTCAGGCGACGCTCCTCCGCGTGCACGAGCTGGCGAGCGGGGAGGTGATCGACGAGGCGCTCGCGCTTTGGTTTCCGGCGCCGGCGAGCGAGACCGGCGAGGACGTCGCGGAATTGCAGCTACATGGCGGTCAGGCGGTTATCGCCGGCGTGCTGAAAGCGCTCAGCGCGGTCGAAGATTGCCGCATGGCCGAGCCCGGCGAGTTCACGCGGCGCGCCTTTGAAAATGGCAAGCTTGATCTCACCGCAGTCGAAGGAGTGGGTGATCTCATTGCCGCCGAAACGACAGCGCAGCGGCGGCAAGCATTCCGTCAATTGAAAGGACTCATCGGCGACCGCGCCGAAGCCTGGCGTCAGCGCCTGATCGAAGCGCTGGCATTGGTCGAGGCGCGCATCGATTTTTCTGACGAAGCCGATGTGCCGGAGGAGTTGATAACGCCCGCGGCGAAAATCGCGCGGGACCTGCGCGATGAAATTGCCGCCGCGCTTGCCGACGGCGGCCGCGGCGAGCGGCTGCGCGACGGTCTCGTCGTTGCCATCGCCGGTCCACCCAATGCCGGCAAATCGACGCTGTTCAACCGGCTGGCCCGGCGCGAGGCGGCGATCGTTTCGCCTTTTGCCGGCACCACCCGCGATGTGATCGAAGTCCATCTCGAGCTCGATGGCTATCCCGTGACCGTCTTGGACACCGCCGGCATTCGTGACAGCGTTGAGCCGGTAGAGCAGGAGGGTGTGCGCCGCGCCCGCGCCCGCGCGGCGCAAGCCGATTTGGTGCTGTGGGTCACTGACGTATCGGCCGAAGGCCGAGCTCCTGCGGAGTTGCCGCAGCTGAAAAGCGACGCGCCGCAATGGCTCGTCGAAAACAAGATTGATTTGCTCGAAGAGGGCGCAAGCAGGCGATCGATGGCCGGTTTGCGCCAGCATCCTAGAAAAGATGAATTTGAATTCGCTTTTTCGATTTCAGCAGAACGCGGTGCGGGGCTCGATGCACTATTCGGTGCATTGGCCGAGTTCGCTAGAGACTCTTTTGCGGTTGGCGAGGCGGCAGTCGTAACGCGGGCGCGCCACCGTGGCGCACTTGAGGAAACCGCTACAGCCTTGGACCGTGCTTTGGCGGAGAGTGCTAGACAGAGTCCGCGCGAGGAGTTGATCGCTGAAGAATTGCGTCACGCCGCTTGGGCCCTTGGCCGGCTGACCGGCCGTGTCGATGTCGAGGATGTGTTGGACAAGATCTTCCGCGAGTTCTGTATTGGTAAATGATCGGTTAACACGGCGCCCGGTCGTTGTTTCACGTGAAACACCGTTTTGACCGGCCCATTTTGACCGGCAATGGTGCATTCACTAGAACGGCTGCGGATTTGGTGAAGCAATGGATCGTGCCTTCGATGTGATTGTGGTTGGCGGCGGCCACGCCGGCTGCGAGGCGGCGGCCGCGGCCGCGCGCATGGGAGCATGCGTGGCGCTCGTCACCCAGCGCTTCACAAGCGTTGGCGCAATGTCGTGCAATCCGTCGATCGGTGGCTTGGGCAAAGGTCACCTGGTTCGTGAGATCGATGCGCTCGACGGCTTGATGGGCCGCGTCGCCGACGCCGCCGGGATTCAGTTTCGCATGCTCAATCGCCGGAAAGGCTCAGCGGTTCGCGGGCCGCGTGCGCAGGCCGACCGCAAGCTCTACGCCGCGGCGATGCAGGAGGCGATCCGCAGCACTGCAGACCTGACTGTGATCGAGGGCGAAGTTGACGATTTGCTCGGCAGCGAACGGGCAGCAGGCGTTCGCTTGAGCGACGGGCGCGAATTTCAAGCACGTGCCGTCGTCCTGACCACCGGCACGTTTTTGCGCGGCCTCATTCATATCGGCGAGCGGCAGATTCCCGCAGGCCGGATGGGCGAGGGGCCCGCGCTCGGACTTTCGGCCACGCTCGAGCGTCTAGGTTTTCAACTGGGCCGCTTGAAGACCGGCACGCCGGCACGGCTCGACGGCACGACCATCGACTGGTCCAGGGTGGAAATGCAGCCGGGCGACGACCCGCCCGAGCCGTTCTCTATGCTCACCGAGCGCATCGCCAACCGCCAGGTCGAATGCGGCATCACCCGCACGACGGCGGCGACCCACGCCATCATTCGCGCCAATGTCCATCGCTCGCCGATGTATTCCGGTCAGATCAAGAGCCGCGGTCCGCGCTACTGTCCTTCGATCGAAGACAAGATCGTCCGTTTTGGCGAGCGCGACGGTCATCAGATTTTTCTTGAGCCGGAGGGGCTCGACGATAGCACGGTTTATCCCAACGGCATTTCGACCTCGCTGCCGGAGGACGTACAGTCGGCGCTGATTGGCACGATCCCGGGTCTCGAACGGGCGCGCGTAATTCGCCCCGGCTACGCCATCGAATACGACCATGTCGACCCCCGCGAGCTGCATCCAAGTTTGCAGACCAAGCGCCTGCCGGGGTTATTTCTTGCGGGCCAAATCAACGGTACCACTGGTTACGAAGAAGCAGCCGCGCAAGGTCTTGTCGCTGGTCTCAATGCTGCGGCCTTCGCCGCCGGCGCGGCGCCGATCCTGTTCGACCGGGCCGAGGGCTATCTCGGCGTGATGATCGATGACTTGGTCACGCGCGGCGTCAGCGAGCCATATCGGATGTTCACATCGCGGGCCGAATACCGGCTGACTTTGCGCGCCGACAATGCCGATCAGCGGCTGACGGGCAGGGGGATCGCGCTTGGTTGCGTCGGTGGTGTCCGGGCCGAGCGCTACCGCGCCAAAATGACAGCCCTCGAAGCGGCGCGAGCCATGGCGGGATCACTGAACCTGACGCCCACCGAGGCCGCGCGTAACGGGCTCGCTTTGCGCCGGGACGGGCAGCGCCGCTCGGCCTTTGAAATCTTGTCCTATCCGGAAATCGGCATCACCGATCTGGCGCGCATCTGGCCGGCCTTCGGCGAACTCGATGCCAAGATTGCCGCGCAGCTTGAGATTGACGCGAAGTACCACGTCTATCTCAGCCGCCAGGCTGCCGACGTGGAATCGTACCGCCGCGACGAGAGTCTCGTCCTGAGCGAGGATCTCGATTACGCGACGCTGCCGGGTCTCTCAAACGAGGTGCGCCAGAAACTGCAGCTGCATCGACCACGCACGATTGGACAAGCGGGCCGTATCGATGGCGTGACGCCTGCCGCGCTGACGCTCTTGGTTGCCTATCTACGCCGCGCGCGGGGCAACCCGGCGCGCAAAACAGCAAGTGGCGCAGCCTGACCTCACCGCTGATCGCGCTCGGGCGCTCGCGCTCGTTGCTGTTTCACGTGAAACAGTGGCGCGCCTCGACCGTTTTGCCGCGCTGCTGCTCGACTGGCACAGCCGGATGAATCTGATCGCGACTTCGACCGTGCCGACGCTGTGGACGCGTCATATCGCCGATTCGCTGCAGCTCCTCGCCATCGCGCCGCAGGCACGCAAATGGGCCGATTTGGGCTCAGGCGGCGGATTTCCCGGTGTGCCGATTGCGTGTGCGTTAGCCGATCGAAACTTCGCGGAAGTTCATCTGATCGAAAGCAACAAGAAGAAGGCCGCCTTTTTGCGCGAGGCCGTTCGCGTCACCGGGGTGCCGGCGGTTGTTCACGCCGAGCGCATTGCTGACTTCGCCCGGGGCTTTCGCGGCGAGCTCGATGCGGTGACAGCGCGTGCACTCGCGCCATTGCCTGAATTGCTTTCGATCGCATATCCGCTGTTGAAAAGAGGAGCCCAGGGCCTGTTCCCTAAGGGACAAGATGTGGATGTTGAATTGACCGAAGCGACTAAATGTTGGAGCATTCAGGCCTCTTTAGTTCCGAGTCGGACTGATCCAAAGTCGCACGTGGTGGTGATTCGCGAGGCTAAGCCGAAGCGCAGATAGGTCGGCCGTCGCCACCTTGGGTTGTAAATAACACGCACCGGTTGCGAAAGGCCCATGACGGAAGCTGCCTTGTCATCGCATGTGACGGACTTTTCGGCGCCGGATCAGGCGCGGTTGGCGCTCGCGACCAAGCCGCCGCGGGTGCTCGCGGTCGCCAACCAGAAGGGCGGCGTTGGCAAGACCACGACTGCGATCAATCTCGGCACCGCGCTCGCTGCGATCGGCGAAGACGTGCTCATCGTGGATCTCGATCCCCAAGGCAACGCTTCGACCGGACTTGGTCTCGACCGCCGCAACCGGCGCTATTCGACCTATGACGTGCTGACCGCACAAGCGACGCTGCGCGATGCGATCGTACCCACCGCAGTGCCGCGGCTTCAGATCGCTCCGTCCACTCTCGATCTGTCCGGCCTTGAACTCGAGATCGGACAAGCGCGCGATCGCGCGTTCCGTTTACGCAATGCGCTCGCGAGCCTGAATGTACAGGACGGCACGCGCTTCACTTATGTCTTGGTCGACTGCCCGCCGTCGCTCAATCTACTGACGGTCAATGCCATGGCGGCCGCCAATGCGATCGTCGTTCCTTTGCAGTGCGAATTCTTCGCGCTCGAAGGATTGTCGCAACTTCTCAAAACCGTCGAATCGGTCCGCGTTCAGCTCAATCCCGAGCTCACGATTCATGGTGTCGTGCTGACCATGTTCGACGCGCGCAACAATTTATCGTCCCAGGTGGTCGCGGACGTCCGTGAATTCATGGGCGCGAAAGTCTACGACACCATCGTTCCACGCAACGTGCGTGTCTCGGAAGCGCCGTCCTACGGCAAGCCCGTGCTGGTCTACGATCTTAAATGCAGTGGCAGCGAAGCTTATTTGCGGCTCGCGACCGAGGTCATCCAGCGCGAGAAAAAACTGTGCGCACGATGAGGCCTGGCGATGAGCGTTAATCCCGGAAAGCTGGCCGAAGACCCCGCGCGATCGCGATTAGGTCGCGGGCTTGCGGCACTGATCGGCGACATGGCCGCTGAAACGTCGGTCGATCGGCCGCGCGGCCAGCGCCGCTTGCCGACCGCTGCCTTGCGGCCTAATCCGCGCAATCCGCGCCGGGCCTTTCCCAATGCCGAGCTCGATGAGCTGGTCGCTTCGCTGCGCGAGCGCGGGATCATTCAGCCGATCGTCGCGCGGCCGGTGCAGGGAGCGGCGGACGTTTATGAGATCATCGCCGGCGAACGCCGCTGGCGGGCCGCCCAGCGCGCCGGCTTGCACGAAGTGCCGGTGGTCATCATCGAAGCTACCGATGCCGAGGCGCTGCAGCTTGCGATCATCGAAAACGTACAACGCGCCGATCTCAATCCGCTCGAAGAAGCCGAAGGCTATCGCGCCTTGATCGAGGAGTTCGGCAACAGCCAGGACGAGATCGCCAAGATCGTTGGCAAAAGCCGCAGTCATGTCGCCAACACGCTCCGGCTTCTGAAACTGCCCGAAACGATAAAATCGTACATTCATTCCGGCAAGCTTTTCGCCGGACACGCGCGGATGCTGATCGGACAGCCAGACGCCGAAAGACTAGCCGAGGAAATCATTGCCCGCGGCCTCAATGTGCGTCAGGTCGAAAGCCTCGCACGGGAAACGGCCGAGCGCGGCGGCAAATCGCGCGGCGCACGGGCCGTGCGCCGCGGCGCGGGAAAAAATGCCAATTTGATTGCGCTGGAAAAACGCATATCGGATGCGCTTGGCCTTGCCGTCAGCATCAACGAAGCCAAGCGCGGCGGCGTGTTGACCATTCGCTACCGTAGTCTTGATCAGCTCGACGACGTGCTGCGGCGATTGGAAAAGCGCTAGCTTTTTATTTAATGGGGTCGGTCAGGGCGGCCAATGTAGTTGACGGCCATGGTGAATGACCCGCCGGAGAGTGTCGAGCCTTCGGCGCGCTGAGAAGAAAATTTCTCAACTCTGTGCTGATTTGGCAACGCGGCACAGGGGAATGCCCAAGCGCCGTGCCCTGGGGGATGTGCTGGATCGCCGCCTTCGACCCCACGGCCAGGAAGTTTGCCTTGGCCGAGATCTACTCAGCCGCCGCCTGGCCAGAGGACGAGCCAAATCGGCGCTCGATGTAATCGACGACAATCCTCTTGAAATCTGCGGCCAGCGTCGGGCCGCGCAGCGTCATGGCCTTTTTGCCGTCTATAAAAACCGGCGCGGTCGGCTGCTCGCCGGTGCCCGGCAGCGAAATGCCGATATCGGCATGTTTGGACTCGCCTGGGCCGTTGACGATGCAGCCCATCACCGCGACGTTGAGGCCCTCGACGCCCGGATAACGGGCCTTCCATTCCGGCATCGAGTCCCGGATGAAGCTCTGGATACTGGCGGCGAGCTCCTGAAACGTGGTCGAAGTCGTGCGGCCGCAGCCGGGGCAGGCCGCGACCAGCGGGACGAATGTGCGCAGGCCCAAGGTTTGCAGCAATTCCTGAGCAACCTTCACCTCGAGCGTACGATCTCCATTCGGCTCCGGCGTGAGCGAAATCCGGATCGTGTCGCCAATGCCCTGCTGAAGCAGCACGCCCATCGCGGCCGACGACGCCACGATACCCTTTGAACCCATGCCCGCTTCGGTGAGGCCGAGATGCAAGGCGTAGTCGCAGCGCCGCGCCAGTTCGCCGTAAACCGCGATCAGATCTTGGACGGCGGAGACCTTCGCCGAAAGAATGATTTTTGAGCGGGGCAGTCCGATCTCCTCAGCGCGCGCGGCCGACAACAGCGCCGACTGAACCATCGCCTCGCGTGTGACGTCGCGCGCGTCGACCGGCTGATTGGACCGCGCGTTCTGGTCCATCAGATGCGTGAGCAGCTCCTGATCGAGCGATCCCCAATTGGCGCCGATCCGCACCGGCTTGTTGTGCCGGATCGCGGTTTCGACAATGGCGCCGAACTGGCGATCCTTCTTCTCCTTAAAGCCGACATTGCCCGGATTGATGCGGTACTTGTCGAGCGCTTCGGCGCAAGCCGGATGATCGGCAAGGAGTTTGTGGCCGATGTAGTGGAAATCCCCGACGATCGGCACGTCGACATTCATCTTGGCAAGCTGATCTTTGATGTGGGGAACAGCAGCTGCAGCTTCGTCGCGATCCACCGTGATGCGCACGATCTCCGAGCCGGCGCGCGCCAAGTCCGCCACCTGCTTTGCAGTGGCCTCGGCATCGGCGGTATCGGTATTGGTCATCGACTGCACCACAACCGGTGCTCCGCCGCCCACGGTGACGCCACCGACTTCGACGCCGATCGTGCGATGCCTGGAGGCTGGACCGGTAAACGCGATCATGGGAATTCCTTCAGAGAATCCATAGTTTAGCAAAGAGTTCCATGGCTGCGGACTGCGGCCCGCAATGCTCCGACGCCATGCATATAACCTCACCGGGGCCGGTTGACGAGGAGGAGCCCGGCGGCGACCAGCGCCACCGCGACGGCAAAAGCGGGGGTGAGCGGCTCGCCTAGCACGAGGTGACCGGCCGCCACCCCAAAAAGCGGCGCCAGAAAGGTGAAGACCGACAGGCGCGCGGCCGAATAACGTACGACCAAGACAAACCAAATCGTGAAGGTGATGCTGACCACGTAGATGGTCTGGTAAGCAAAAGCGCCGAGTGCCACGGCGGAAGGCATGCCCGTGATACGCTCGCCGAAGACGATCGCACCAAGGCCCAGCAGCGGCGCCGAGACCACGAGCTGATAGAGCAGCGTCTTTTCCGCGCTGATCCGGTTGAGTGCGCTCGCCTTGATGGTGAGCGTGGTTGCCGCCCATGCAGCCGCGCCGCCGACCAGCATGAGATCACCGAGGACTTGCCGGGAATCGACCGCCGGCGTCGGCAGGCCGAAAGCAATCACGATGCCGACGAAGGACAGCAACAGGCCGAGCCATTGCGAGACGTGGAAGTGATCGCCTGGAATAAGCCAGCGCGATCCAATCACGACAAAGAATGGCGCAAGATAGAGAAACAGAACGCCACGCGTCGCGGTCGTCCAAACCAGGCCGCGATAGATCAGCAGAAATTCGAGCGCGAACAGGATGCCGGCGAGAATCCCGGCACGCAGTGTGCCGTCCCGCTTGAACAACGGGATGCCGCGTGCCTGTGTCCAGGCGCCGACCAGGATTGCCGCGATTACAGAGCGCGCCGAAGACTGAATCAGCGGCGGAATGTCATGGATCGCGAGCTTGATGGCCACATTGTTGAAGCCCCAGCTCAAGCAGAGTCCGATCGTGACTGCAATTGCAGTTGCGTCGAGCGGGCGCGACGAAGGAGGGGGCGGCACTGCGGTTAGTCGATTTGCAGCCGCTTATCGCTCACGGCAATGCGCGCAAACGCCGGCGATTTCGACCAACGGACTGCGTGGCGAAAAGCCGGCCGCGCGCGAAGAGGCTTTGAGCGCCTCGGCAGCTGCGGCTCCGGGTGCTTCGCCGACCGCGCCACAGCGTTCGCAAATCAGGAAAATGACAAGATCGCCGGCGCCATGATTGTGCACGCAAGCGACGAAGGCGTTGCGGCTTTCGATGCGGTGAACGAGACCGTTGTCGCTCAGAAACTCGAGCGCTCGGTAAATCGTGATCGGCGCCGGGCGTATCTTCTGTTGCAAGCGATCGATGATTTCGTAGGCGCCAAGCGGGCGATGGCTGGTCAGCAAAACTTCGAGCACTTGGCGCCGCATCGGCGTGAGCCGCTGGGCGCGCTCGGCGCACTGCGCTTCGGCATGTGCGATGGCAGCGCTGGTGCAGCGCTCATGGTCGTGATCGGGGGCGGGGAAAATTGCGGACGACATGATTGCCTGGTGCTTTGTCCGGCACAGCGCCGGCGCAGCGCCTATGCATTAGTCCGTGCTGGTCTTGTTTGCACTAGTCTAATTGATCGCTGCTCGGAAGAAACGTTTCCGGCATAAGCGCGCAATTTGATATTGCACTGCAGCAAAAAGCGCCCCACATTGCTTGGCAAGCTCCCTCCACCAGTTCCCTGGTGTCCGATCTGACACCACAGTTAATCGGAGATCCGCATGCTGCAGGGAAAATCAGCGCTGGTAACCGGTTCCACATCCGGAATCGGCCTTGCCATCGCCCGCGCGTTGGCCGCGCAGGGCGCCAATGTCACGATCAACGGCTTTGGCGACAAGGACGCGATCGAAAAAGAACGAGTCGCAATCGAGAAAGATTACAAGGTCAAGGCGATCTATTCGCCGGCCGATATGACCAAATCTGGCGACATCGCCGAAATGGTCCGCACCAGCGAGAAGACATTCGGGTCGCTCGATGTTCTCGTCAACAATGCCGGCATCCAGTTCGTATCCCCGATCGAGGAATTTCCGATCGAGAAGTGGGACCAAATCATCGCGATCAATCTGTCCTCGGCCTTTCACACGATCCGCGCCGCGGTGCCGGGAATGAAGTCGCGAAAATGGGGCCGCATCATCAATACCGCGTCGGCGCATTCGCTGGTGGCCTCGCCGTTCAAGGTCGCTTACGTCTCCGCCAAGCACGGCCTTGCCGGCCTGACCAAGACGGTCGCGCTCGAACTCGCCACTTTCGGCGTCACCTGCAATTGCATCAGTCCAGGTTACGTGTGGACGCCGCTCGTTGAGAAACAGATTCCCGACACCGCGAAAGCCCGTGGCATAACCGAAGAGCAGGTCAAGCGCGACGTATTGTTGGCGGCGCAGCCGACAAAAGAATTCGTCACTGTCGACGAAGTCGCCGACCTTGCCGTTTATCTTTCCTCCGATGCGGCCAGGTCGATTACCGGCGCAAATCTTTCGATCGATGGAGGCTGGACGGCGGAGTGATGCCGAGGGTGCCGGCGCAAAGCGTCCGTTGATGTGATTGCTGACGGATCCGATCGCGCGCACTTGCTCGCGCATTTCTGTCCGCGGTTTCTAGCGTGGTCGCCCGAACCCAAAGAAGCCATTCGCAATGAAGAACGTCTTGGCCTCGCTGATGCCTGCCCGCGCGGCAGAGAAAAAAGCATCGGCAACCACCAAACGCATCAATCTGGCGCTGCAAGGCGGTGGTGCGCACGGCGCCTTCACTTGGGGTGTGCTCGATCAAATTCTCAGCGATGAGCGGCTTAGCGTCGAGGGAATCTCGGGCACGTCCGCCGGAGCCGTCAACGCCGTGATGCTCGCCGACGGGCTGTGCCGCGGCGGGCGAGAGGAAGCGCAAAAGCGGCTCGCCGACTTCTGGCGTTCGGCTTCGAGCACCGGCAATCTTCCGGCGCTGCAGCGTGGGGTCATGGAACGGCTGCTGTCGTTCACGCCGCTTGAGGGCACGCCCGTACAAGCCTGGGTCAATGCTTTGTCGCGCTATTTTTCGCCTTATGACGTCAATCCGCTCAATATCAATCCGTTGAAGGACCTGATCGAGCGCTTTGTCGATTTCGAAACGCTGCGCGCAAATACCGATCTGCAACTCTTTATCTCTGCGACCAATGTGCAGACCGGGCATGTGCGGATCTTTCCGCGCGATAAGATAACCGCCGACGCGGTAATGGCGTCAGCCTGCCTGCCGTTGTTGTTCCGCGCCGTCGAAATCGACGGCGTGCCGTACTGGGACGGCGGCTATCTCGGCAATCCGGTGATTTTTCCGTTCTTCCGCACGACTGCAACCGAGGACGTGCTCGTGGTGCAAATAAATCCCCTGGTGCGGCAGTCGACGCCGATGTCGTCGAGCGAGATCATGAATCGCATCAACGAGATCACGTTCAACTCGTCGCTTCTCGCTGAATACCGCGCCATTGATTTCGTCGCGCGTCTGATCGATCAAGGCCGGCTGCCGCGCGGCATCGGTCCGGGAGAGTACCGCCGCATCAACGTGCATCGCATCGTGCTCGACCGCTTCGGCACGCATCTGGACGCGTCCAGCAGGCTTTCTAACGATTACGATTTTTTCAACATGCTCTACGTCAGCGGCAAGCGCGCGGCGCGGCGTTTCCTCGACGAGCACTTCGACGATATCGGCGTGAAGAGCACGGTCGATCTGCGCGCCGAAGCGCAAGCCGAATGGGCGTGATAAACTCAGCCTCGTGCCTGCTACGATCGCCAATATCTCTTCGCTTGCCGGTGCCGCGATCGGTGCGGCGCGGCTTGACGTCTGCGTCGCCGACATCACGACGCTCGTCGCCGACGCTATCGTCAACGCCGCCAACCGGACGCTCCTTGGCGGCGGTGGGGTCGACGGCGCCATTCACCGCGCCGCCGGACCGGACCTGCGTGCCGAATGCCGAACCCTTGGCGGCTGTGAAACCGGTTCGGCAAAAATCACCCGCGGCTATCGCTTGCCGGCAAGGCACGTCATCCACGCCGTCGGCCCGGTCTGGCGAGGGGGGCATGCTGGAGAAGAGGAGCTGCTCGCGTCCTGTTATCGCACTGCATTCGATCTGGCAGTGGCGCACCGCCTCGCATCCATTGCCTTTCCGGCGATATCGACCGGCGTCTATGCTTTCCCGGCCGACCGGGCCGCGCGCGTCGCGATCGGCACTGTTGCCGCGGAGCTTGGCGCCTCTGACCGCGGCATTACCCATGTCGTGTTCTGCTGCTTTGCCCAGGGCGCGGCCGATCATCACCTGACGGCATTTGCCGATCTGGGTCTGACCTGAAGGCTTGGTCATTTCGCGCGAATTTGCATTGCAGAATTAATAAGCGTGCTTACATTGTGCCGGCATCGATAATATGAAGCAGCCGTGGCGCCGCGCTCGCTTAATCGAGAATTCTCCTTCTTACTCAATGATGTGGCTCGCATGCTGCGAACCTATGCTGATGAGAAAACTGGCCGGCTCGGCATCACGCGGGCACAGTGGACGGTCCTCGCGCGGCTCGACCGGTTCGAGGGGCTCAAGCAGTCCGAGCTCGCTGAAATGCTCGACCTGCAACCGATCACGCTGACGCGCCTTTTGGATCGACTCTGCGCCGGTGGACTGATCGAGCGCCGGCCCGACCCGAACGATCGCCGCGCCAACCGGCTGTACCTCACACCGGCGGCCCGCCCGCTCCTCGAGCGGCTCGCCAAGCTCGGCGAGGAGCTGATGGCGACGGCGCTCGCGGGCGTGGACCGCGCCGCCGTCGAGCGGATGGCCGCCGAACTTGCGGCCATGAAAGAAAACCTGCGGCACGCCAATGCGCAACGCGCCGTCGCTGGCCCTGCCGGAGAATAGCGATACGCCTGATACGGTTCTAAACTCGCACCGGCACGTCCTTGGCGCCGACTAAAAGAGCGGCGTTCGAGAACGCCGCTCCTCATCTCACTTCGATTGATTGAGGGCGAGCTTTACTCGGCCGCGCCGCCAGCCGCAGCTTCGCGCCCTTCGCCAGCCTCGGCTTTTTGCTTGGCTTCCAGATCCTCGCCGGTCTGCTGGTCGACCACCTTCATCGACAGCCGCACCTTGCCGCGCTCATCGAAGCCGAGCAGTTTCACTTTCACCTTATCGCCTTCTTTCACGACGTCAGTGGTTTTCTGCACGCGCCGCGGCGCCAGTTGGCTGATGTGCACCAGCCCATCCTTGGCGCCGAAGAAGTTCACGAAAGCGCCGAAGTCCATGACCTTGACGACGGTACCCTCGTAGATGTGGCCGACCTCAGGATCAGAGGCGATCGACTTGATCCAGTTGATCGCCGCTTTGATCGATTCTGCTTTGGCCGACGCGACCTTTACGGTGCCGTCGTCGGAGATATCGATCTTGGCGCCGGTCTTCTCCACGATCTCGCGAATGACCTTACCGCCCGAACCGATGACTTCGCGGATCTTGTCGACCGGGATCGAGAACACCTCGATGCGCGGAGCGTGTTCGCCGAGCTCGGCGCGCGCCGACGTAATAGCCTTGCCCATTTCGCCGAGAATGTGTATGCGGCCGTCCTTGGCCTGGGCAAGCGCGATCCGCATGATCTCTTCGGTGATGCCGGCAATCTTGATATCCATCTGCAGCGAAGTAACGCCACGTTCGGTGCCAGCCACCTTGAAATCCATGTCGCCGAGATGGTCCTCATCGCCGAGGATGTCGGACAGCACCGCGAACCGATCCTCCTCCTTGATCAAGCCCATGGCGATGCCCGCGGTCGGCCGCTTGAGCGGCACGCCGGCGTCCATCAGCGACAGCGAGGTGCCGCACACGGACGCCATCGAAGACGAACCGTTCGATTCGGTAATCTCCGAGACGACGCGGATCGTGTAGGGGAACTCGGTGTGCGCCGGCAGCACCGGATGGATCGCGCGCCAGGCGAGCTTGCCATGGCCGATTTCGCGCCGTCCCGGCGCGCCCAGCCGGCCGGTCTCCCCGACCGAGAACGGCGGGAAATTGTAATGCAGCAGGAAGGTTTCCTTATATGTGCCCTGCAGCGCGTCGACGAATTGCTCGTCTTCACCGGTGCCGAGTGTCGCCACCACCAGCGCCTGGGTCTCGCCGCGGGTAAATAAAGCCGAACCATGCGTGCGCGGCAGCACGCCAACCTCGCAGCTGATCGGCCGCACGGTTTTGACGTCGCGCCCGTCGATCCGGGTTCCGTTGTCGAGAATGTTCCAGCGGACGATTTTGGCTTCAAGATCCTTAAAAACGCTCGCGACTTGCAGCGCAGGATATTTCGGCTCCGCAACGTCGGGCGGGGAGAAGTGACCCATCACCCGCTCTTTGGCGGCGTCGATGGCCTTGTGGCGCTCCACCTTCTCGGGGACGGCATAGGCGGCGCGCAGATCCCTTTCGATCAGCTTAAGCATCTCCTTTTCAAGCGCGGCATTGTCCGCCACCGCGAGCTCGCGCGGTTCTTTCGCCGCCTTCTCGGCGAGCTTGATGATGGCATCGATCACCGGCTGCAAATGACGGTGGCCGAACATCACCGCGCCGAGCATGATGTCCTCGGACAGCTCCTTGGCCTCCGATTCGACCATCAGCACAGCGTCCTGGGTGCCGGCGACCACGAGATCAAGCTGGCTTTCGCTCATCTCGTCGATCTGCGGATTGAGTACATATTCGTTATTGATGAAGCCGACGCGCGCGGCGCCGATCGGTCCCATGAACGGCACGCCCGAGAGCGTCAGCGCCGCCGAGGCCGCGACCATCGCCAAAATATCCGGATCGTTTTCCAGATCGTGCGAGAGCACGGTTGCGATGACCTGGGTGTCGCAGCGCCAGCCGTCGGCGAACAATGGGCGCACCGGACGGTCAATCAGACGGGAGACCAGCGTCTCCTTTTCAGTTGGGCGCGCTTCGCGCTTGAAATAGCCGCCGGGGATGCGGCCGGCCGCGTAATATTTTTCCTGGTAGTTGCAGGTCAGCGGAAGGAAGTCGATTCCTTCCTTCGGCTGCTTGGCCGCGACTACGGTCGCGATCACGGTGGTGTCGCCGTACGAGGCGAATACCGCGCCGTCGGCCTGACGCGCGAGTCTGCCGGTCTCTAGCGTGAGTTGGCGGCCACCCCAGTCAAGTTGCACACGATGAATGTTGAACATTGCGATTGTCTTTCATGGTTTTCGCGAAAGGGCGAAAGCCAAAAGCAAGACGGCAAGAGGCTGTCATCACCGCAACAAAGCTGCGGTGCTTGTTCAGCATCCGGCGATCCTGCCATGGCCTTCGGACCTTCCTGCATACGGACGGGCGCTCGCCCGTCCCGGAATCGGCAGCTTTGCTGCCGGGCAATGGCGGCCGCATTCTGCGCGCCGCCGAACGCGCGGCTCCTGCCGCGCGCAAATCGTCAACGACGAATACCAAGCCGCTCGATCAGCTCCTTGTAACGGCCATCGTCGGTGCGCCGGAGATAATCCAGAATCTGGCGCCGCTGCGACACGAGCTTCAACAGGCCGCGCCGCGAGTGATTGTCTTTGACATGTGACTTGAAGTGTTCCGTCAAATTATTGATCCGCTCCGACAAGAGGGCAACTTGCACCTCAGGCGAACCGGTATCGTCAGATTTGACAGCATACGTCTTGATAAGCTCCGCTTTACGCGCGGCTGTTATCGACATCGTCACCAACCTTTGTTTCTGCCGGCACGACCAGCGATGCCGGCTAAATTGAACACGCGTCGGGGGACGATCTCGCCATGTTCGACCTCGGCGATGGTCACGAGTTGGCCGCTGCAAGCGACCTGAACCATGCCGCGGACAATGGGAGCGTCCCGTCCGCGCAATAATACGGCTTGACCCCTCTGGAGCCTTGCCGCGTCTGCCGGGCTCACGGCCAGCGCCGGGATGTCGTCCAGCGCGGTCTCGACCGGCATTAGCGCGTCGGCGAGGTGTCCCTCGCCGGCGGCCGCTCTATGGCACAAAGATTGCGCCTGTTCCAGGGGTATCATGTCGGGTTCGCCGAATGGCCCCACCTGGCTGCGGCGCAGGCCGCAAACATGCCCCAATGTCCCAAGCTTCCGGCCAAGATCGCGCGCGAGTGAGCGGATGTAAGTTCCTTTGCCGCATTCGGCAGTGAAAACGGCGTGGTCGGGGTCGGGAATTTCAACCAATTCAAGCCGGTGGACCGTTATCGTGCGGGGGGCGAGTTCGACGGTTTCACCGTCCCGGGCCAGATCGTAGGCACGCTCGCCACCGAGTTTCACGGCGGAGAAGCGCGGCGGTACTTGCTCGATCGTGCCGGTAAAGCGCGGCAGTAACCGTTCGATCGCGTCGCGGTCGGGACGTTTGTCGCTGGTCGCTACGACGCGACCTTCGGCGTCGTCGGTGTCGCGTTCTTCGCCCCATCGAATCGTGAAGCGATAGGTTTTTCGCCCGTCAAAAACGAACGGCACGGTTTTCGTCGCTTCACCGAGCGCGATCGGCAGGCATCCCGACGCTAGCGGGTCAAGTGTTCCGGCGTGGCCGGCGCGCCGCGCTGCGAACAAATGCTTGATGACCGAGACGGCATGAGTTGAGGTCATGCCGACGGGTTTGTCGAGCACGAGCCAGCCGTGAATGTCGCGCTTTTGCCGCTTGACGCGCGTGGCGGGCGTGTCCTCGCCATCGGGATTAGCAAGCGAGCCGGTCGACGCATTCATGCTTTGGAAACCATAATTCGCGCCCGTGGCAATTGAACGCTGTTTGGCGCGCGCGAGGTGTTCGGAACGATGCTGGTATTGTCCATTATTTCTCGGTGCGGCCCCTGAGATCGCGTTGGACCGCAGGCGTTCGCAAAAGCTTCTCGATCCGTTCCGCTTCGTCGAATCGCTCGTCGATTCGAAATCTGATCTCAGGTGCAAATTTGAGGTTAACGCGCCGCGCGATCTCGCCGCGGACGTATCGGCCGTTGCGTTCGAGCGCGCCGAGCACTTCCTTTTCGTCACGTCCGCCAAGCGGCATGACGTAAATCGTCGCCAGTCGCAGGTCGGCAGTCACGCGGACTTCGGGAACCGTAATCATGTGGTGTTCAATCACCGGATCATGAACCTCGCCGCGCGCGAGCATGTCGGCCATTTCGTGGCGGATCAATTCGGCAACGCGCAGCTGGCGCTGCGAAGCTCCGGCCGTTTGATCGCGATGCTGACGGCGGCTCATGGGTGAATCCGGATACCCTTTCGTGATGGCCGCTGTGCTTGGGCCATCCATGTCCCAGGGCCTTTGAAATTTGAGACGGAACGCCCAGCACAAAACCAGGCAGGGCGGTTGTCACAGCGTCCGCTGTATCGTCTCCACGCGGTAACATTCGATAATGTCGCCGACCTTCATATCTTGATAATTCTCGAATGCCATGCCGCATTCCTGCCCGGCCACGACCTCGCGCGCATCATCCTTGAAACGCTTGAGCTGCGACAGCTTGCCTTGATGCACGACGACGCTGTCGCGGATAAGCCGAACGTTGGCGCCGCGCTCCACCGTGCCGTCGGTGACCCGGCAGCCGGCAACATTGCCGACTTTCGACACCTTGAAGACCTCGAGGATGACGGCGTTGCCGAGCATGGTTTCGCGCAGCGTCGGCGCGAGCAGTCCCGACATCGCCTTCTTCACGTCGTCGACGAGGTTATAGATGATGTCGTAGTAGCGGATTTCAATACCGTCGCGCTCGGCGGCTTCGCGCGCTTCTTTATGCGCGCGGACGTTAAAGCCGATGACGGCCGCGTTCGATGCTTCCGCCAGCGTAACATCTGATTCGGTAATACCGCCGACACCGGCAAAGATGACGCGGGCCGCCACTTCGTTGGTCGAAAGTTTTTCCAAGGCCCCCACGATCGCCTCGATCGAACCCTGCACGTCGGCTTTGACGACCAGCGGGAATTCCTTGCGGCCGGCGGTCTTGAGCTGATTCATCATCTGCTCGAGCGAACCGCGCATGCCGGTCTGCCGGGCAGCCATTTTTTCACGCTTCTGGCGGGCACGATAATCGGTGATCTCGCGCGCACGTGCTTCGGTGTCGACAACGGCGAGCCGGTCGCTGGCCTCCGGCGTGCCATTGAAGCCGAGCACCTCGACCGGCATCGACGGTCCGGCAGCGACTACCGAGTGTCCGGTGTCGGAGGCCAAAGCGCGCACCCGGCCCCACTCGCTGCCCGCCACGACGATGTCGCCGGGTTTGAGCGTGCCGCGTTGCACGAGAACGGTGGCGACCGGACCGCGGCCACGATCGAGGCGAGCCTCGATCACCGTGCCTTCGGCCGGCCGGTTTGGATTGGCCTTGAGTTCCAGCACTTCGGCTTGCAGCGCGATGGTGTCGAGCAGCTTGTCGAGATTGGTCTTCTCCTTGGCGGAGACTTCAAGCTCGAGCACATCGCCGCCGAGCGATTCCACCTGGATCTCATGCTGCAGCAATTCAGTGCGCACGCGCTCCGGCTTGGCATCCGGCTTATCGATTTTGTTGATCGCGACGATGATCGGGACTTTGGCCGCTTTGGCGTGATGAATCGCTTCAACCGTCTGCGGCATCACGCCGTCGTCGGCCGCCACCACGAGCACGACAATGTCGGTGACTTTGGCGCCGCGGGCACGCATCGCGGTGAAGGCGGCGTGGCCGGGCGTATCGATGAAGGTAATTCTGCCGCTGGACGGCGAGGTGACCTGATAGGCGCCGATATGCTGGGTGATCCCGCCGGCTTCGGCGGCGGCAACTTCGGTCGAGCGGATGGCATCGAGCAGCGACGTCTTGCCATGATCGACATGGCCCATGATGGTCACCACCGGCGCGCGCGGCTGCAAGCTTTCCGGCGGATCCGGAGCATCGAACATGCCTTCTTCGACATCGGCCTCGGCAACGCGCCGCACTGTATGACCGAGTTCCTCGGCGATCAGTTGCGCGGTGTCGGCGTCGATCGTGTCGGTGATATTCGCCATGTGGCCTTGCTGCATCAGGATGCGCACGACGTCCACCGACCGCTCGGCCATACGGTTGGCGAGCTCCTGGATCGTGATCGTCTCGGGGATCGTCACTTCGCGCGCAATTTTTTCCTTGGGCTCGGCGTCGCGATGGCCGGTTTTGCGCAGAACGCGACGCCGGAACGCGGCCTCCGATCGCTCACGCTCCTCACCCGCCGAAAAGGCGGTGACGACGGTCAGGCGGCCGCGCCGTTTTTCGGCGCCACCGCGCGCCGGCTTGGGTGCCGCGGCGGGCCGAGCGGGTGCGCCGCGTCTGGCCGTGCGCGGCGCTTCGTCATCGTCGGCTTCCAGGGCCGGACGCGCACCGGGCTTGGCAATCGTAGTATCGGCGCCAAATCGCTTTTTGGCGACTTCGTCGGCCTTGCGCCGGGTTTCCTCGTCGTGCTTGCGGCGCTCTTCTTCATCACGCTTGCGGGTCTCGGCAGCCGCGCGCTCGGCGCGTTCGGTCTCTTCGCGCGTGAGCCGGGCCCGGGCCTCTCCTTCGGCGCGCTCGCGTTCTTCATTTTCACGCAGCCGGGCGTCGGCGAGCGCATGAGCGCGCGCGTTGCGTTCGTCCTCGGTGAGGGTGCGCAGCACAACCCCTGATGCTTTCGGCGACGCGGCTGGAGCCGCGGTGGCCGCCGATGCAGGCGCCGCCGCCTTAGCTGCTGCGCCGGTGCGTTTGGGCGCGGCGCTGCGATCCGGCGCCGCCGGCTCGGCCTTGGCCTCGCCCGGTCCGGAAATGCGGCGTTTAACCTTCTCGACCACAACGGCCTTGCTGCGGCCATGACTGAAGCTCTGGCGCACCACGCCCTGCTCAACACCGCCGCGCTTTAATGTCAGCGTCTTGGTAGGGGTGACGCTCAGCTTTTCGCCGCTATTTTTCGTGGTCTCGCTCATCCCGATCCAGTTCCGTACGCATTAGTCTTGAACACCTTGTCCGGGTCCGGCTTCATCGAGTTCCGGACCTTCGCCCAGTTCGGCGCCCCGAAATCGCTCCAAGCGCCGTAAACGCGCCATAAACGTCTCGCTCGCCGGGCCGGCAAGCAGGGCTGCATGTATCACATTTGGGCGGCCCAGTGCCAAATCCAATTGGCTGGTCGTCAATATTCGAATGATCCGTACCGATCCGCTTTGCCGGCTTTGTCTTAGGGCGGAATTGAGCTTTTTAACTCCGTCCGGGGCCGCTTCAGCGGCATGCAGAAGCGCAATGACGGCGTTGCGCTTGAGAGCCATCGCGACTTGGGCAAAGCCCATGGCAACCAATCCGGCTTTTCGTGCCACCGCCAAGGCATCGAGTGCGGCATTTTCGAGTAACCGTTCGGTGCGAGGGACGAGATCGCCGGCAAGCCGCACATCGCGCGGGAATCCTCGTGCGAAAGCGTTGGTCTTTTGCGCCTGATCCAGCGCGCTTCGCGTCGCTGTCACCCACACGCCGCGCCCGGGCAGATTGTGTTTGAGATCGGCGACGGCTTCGCCATTTGGCGCGATGACGAAGCGGATCATGTGTTCCACCGGCTGCACGGCGCGGGTCGCCACGCAAAAGCGCTCGGCGCCGCGCGATCGCGGTCCATCATCGAGTTCAATAGCGTCCGACTGTGCCAGCATCCGTGAGCTTTGATCTCTCTCTCTGGTCTAAGGCTGTACCGGCTCCGCTGCCGGCTCCTCGACCGCGGCAGGCGCGGCAAGATCAGCCTCGCTGATCCAGCCAGCTTTGACGCGAGCGCGCATGATCAGCGCCTCCGCTTCATCCCGGCTTACGTCCATGCCGTCGAGAATGCCGGCTTGGCGCACGGCCTCGCCGTCCTTGCGTTCGGTCCAGCCGGCGAGGTCGTCAGTCGCGCAGCCGGCGAGATCCTCGACGGTCTTGATGCCGTTCTCGCCAAAACGCACCAGTATCGCGGTGGTAACGCCCTCGATTTCTTTAAGAGCGTCTTCGACGCCGAGCTCGCGGCGCTTGGCGTCAAGCTCGGCCTCGATCCGGGCGAGATATTCACGCGCGCGGGTTTGCAGTTCACCCGCGGTGTCCTCGTCAAAGCCTTCAATGCCGGCAATTTCCTTGACATCGACCATCGCCAGCTCTTCGACCGAGTTAAAGCCTTCCGAAGCCAGCAATTGGCCGATCACCTCGTCGACATTGAGCGTGTCGATGAACATCCGCGTGCGATTCTCGAATTCGGCCTGACGGCGTTCGGATTCTTCTTGCTCTGTGAGGATGTCGATGTCCCAGCCGGTGAGCTGCGACGCAAGCCGCACGTTCTGGCCGCGCCGGCCAATGGCGAGCGAGAGCTGCTGATCGGGGACGACGACCTCGATGCGTTCGCGCTCTTCGTCCAGAACGACTTTCGCAACTTCGGCGGGCGCCAGCGCATTGACCACGAATGTAGCGATATCCTGCGACCAGGGAATGATGTCGATTTTCTCACCCTGGAGCTCGTTGACGACCGCCTGAACGCGCGAACCGCGCATGCCGACGCAGGCGCCGACCGGATCGACCGAAGAATCGCGTGACACGACGGCAATTTTCGCGCGCGAGCCCGGATCGCGGGCCACCGCCTTGACCTCGACGATGCCGTCGTAGATTTCCGGCACTTCCTGCGCGAATAGCTTAGCCATGAATTGGGGGTGCGTGCGGGAGAGGAAAATCTGCGGACCGCGCGGCTCGCGCCGAACGTCGTAAATGTAGGCGCGGATGCGGTCGCCGTTGCGGAACACTTCGCGCGGCAGCATTTCATCGCGCCGCACGATGGCTTCGCCGCGGCCGAGATCGACGACGACATTGCCGTACTCAACGCGTTTGACGATGCCGTTGACGATGTCGCTAATGCGATCCTTGTACTCGTCGTATTGGCGATCGCGCTCGGCCTCACGGACTTTCTGCACGATCACCTGCTTTGCCGATTGCGCGGCAATCCGCCCGTATTCGAGAGGCGGCAGCGGATCGGCGATGGTGTCGCCAATTTGCGCCGCTGGGTGCCGGCGCCGCGCATCGTCGAGGCTGATCTGAGTCGCGGAATTTTCGACCGTATCGACTACGAGCATGTGGCGAGACAGATGCAGCTCGCCGCTTTTCGAATCGATTTCCGCACGCACTTCGGTCTCGCTGCCGTATCGCGAGCGCGCGGCCTTGGCGATCGCGTCCTCCATGGCGCCGAGCACGATCTTGCGATCAATCGCCTTTTCACGGGCGACCGCGTCGGCGATCTGCAGCAGTTCGAGTCTATTGGCGCTAACGGTCGCCATTGGTCAGTCTCCTTGGTTAGATCTCTGTTTGCTCTTGCGCAGCGATTCGGCAACGAGCGCGTCGGTAAGAACGAGCCTGGCCTCCGCCATGTCGTCGATGCGCAGCAAAATGTCATTTGTCTCGTCATAACGGATGCGGGCACATTCGCCGTCGGTGCCTTGGAGTTCGCCGCGGAACCGTTTGCGCCCGTCGATCGGGATCTGCATTTCGATCAGAGCGACGTGGCCGGCGTAGCGGTCGAAGTCGGAACGGCGCACCAATGGCCGATCGATGCCGGGCGACGAGATTTCCAGCCGATACGAGCCTTCGATCGGATCGGCGACATCGAAGACCGGCGATAGCGCGCGCGAGGCGGCTTCGCAGTCATCAATGTTCATCGTTCCGTCGGGACGCTCGGCCATGATTTGTACGGTGCAACCGGCAAAGCCGGAAATGCGGACGCGGACCAGACGATAACCGAGGCTGGCGAGCACGGGCTCGGCCAGCACAGCGACGCGCGCCGCTCGTCCCGGCTCGGTAATCAGCCGGGGCTCCTCGGCAAAAGCCGCGTCTTCAAAGTTGCTCGATCCACCTTCCATGTTCTTCGCAAAGCCGCCAGGCCTCAGGTAATAAAAAAGAGCGGGTCCCGGGGGGCCCACTCTCAAAACCGCTCGGATAATCCGACCGTTATGAGGTATCCATTGACGGACGGTTCAAATATAGCGTTTTGCCCGTCAGTTGCAAGAGCGGTGCCCGCAGACGCCGTCAAATAGAAGCGCCCAGGCAGGCGATTTTATCGTCGGCAGGGCCAGCGCCTCGGCAGCCTTAAATCCTGCGGAATACCAAAAAACATGATGAGCGCTGTTCGCGTGCGGCCTTGGCGTGATAACGGGTGCCGGGAAAGCCCGGCCAAGGATTGCGCCAATCGCCGGCGCACTGCGCCTTCCACTCGAAATCGGGAGAGCGCATGAGCCGCTGCAGCGTCCAGGTCGCGTAATCCGCGATATCCGTGACAAAACGAAATTCACCGCCGGGGCGTAAAATGCGCGCCAGTTGCCCGACCGTTTCATCTTGAACGAATCGGCGTTTCCAATGCCGCCGTTTCGGCCAGGGATCAGGATGAATGAGATCGATCCGCGTGAGCGAAGCGTCGGGGAGCCACGCGATCAAGCCAAGCGCATCATCGAAATGCAGCCGAATATTCTGAAGGCCTTCGGCTTGGATGCCCGCGAGCGCCTTGGCCATGCCGTTGACGAACGGTTCGACGCCGATAAAGCCGACGTGCCGATGTGCTTTGGCTTCGGCAAGCATCGCCTCGCCGCCGCCAAATCCAATTTCGAGGCAAATCGCCGTGACCGGTTCGGCAAACAATGAGGCGAAATCGGCCGGCGCGGGCCGGGCAAGATCGAGGGCAACGCGCGGCAGCAGCGTTTCGAACAGCTCAGCTTGCCGCGGCCGCAGCTTATGTCCTTTACGGCGGCCGAAGAATGCACGGACGTTGTGGAGTGCGGGATCCATCGCCGTCCTGATCGCATTCACCGCGACGATCGACGCCTTCTTTTGCACCGGCAGCAGGCACGCCGCCGCCGCCCGCTATGCCGCGCATCGCGTGGTGGCTTAGCGCAAGGCTCGCTTGAGCGAATCGGCAAGATCCGTTCGCTCCCAAGAGAATCCGCCATCCTTTTCCGGCGCGCGGCCGAAATGACCGTAAGCGGCGGTGCGGCGGTAGATCGGCCGGCTGAGCTTCAAAGCGCGGCGGATATTGGTCGGCCGCAGCGGGAACAATTCAGGCAGTAGCTTCTGCAGTTTTGCTTCTTCGATATTGCCGGTGCCGTGGGTGTCGACATAGAGCGACATCGGGTCGGCCACCCCGATCGCATAAGCGATCTGAATTGTGCAGCGTTCCGCGAGTCCGGCCGCGACGACATTTTTCGCCAGATAGCGCGCCGCATAAGCGGCCGAGCGATCGACTTTGGTCGGATCCTTGCCGGAGAAAGCGCCGCCGCCATGCGGGGCATAGCCGCCGTAGGTGTCGACAATGATTTTCCGACCAGTAAGACCGCAATCGCCATCCGGTCCGCCGATGACGAAATTTCCGGTGGGATTGACCAGAAAATCGCTCGGACGCTTCGGCATCCAGCCGCCCGGCAGCGCCGAAGTCACCGTATCCTCGATCATATCGCGGATCATTCCGGGCGAATATTTCTTGCCGTTGCGATTCTGCGCGTTGTGTTGGGTCGAGACCACGACCTTGGTGCAGCCGACCGGCTTGCCGTCGATATACCTGATAGTGACCTGGCTCTTGGCGTCCGGCTGCAAGTCAAACAGCGCGCCAGAGCGGCGTTTTTCGGAAAGCACTTTGAGAATCTTGTGTGCGAAATAAATCGGGGCCGGCATGAACGAGCCCTTTTCGTAGACCTCGCTCTCGGTGCAGGCGAAGCCAAACATCATGCCTTGGTCGCCGGCTCCTTCCTGCTCGCCATCTTTCTTCTTTTTCGCGTCCACGCCCATGGCGATATCGGGAGATTGGCCATGCAACAGGACCTCGACGTCGGCGCCGTAATAGGAAAAGCCGTCCTGGTCGTAGCCAATGTCCTTGACGACGCCGCGCGCAATTTCCGTGATCATTTCCCGGTTCACGACGGCCTTGGCGCCGTGTTTGTGAAACAGCGGGGCTTGGCCGCGGCCCTCGCCGGCGATGACGATCTTGTTGGTGGTGCACAATGTCTCGCAGCCGAGCCGAGTATTCACGGCGCTTTGGTCGGCTATGCCGAGCTTGAGATCGTTCTCGATAAACGCGTCAAGTACGGCGTCTGATATTTGGTCGCAAACCTTGTCGGGATGACCCTCTGACACGGACTCGCTGGTGAACAGATAATTGGCGTGGCGCAAAGCGAAACACTCCCCTCGAAGCTGATTAATGTGCGGGTCTCTGCCAGTAAGCGCGGTGGCAACACGCGCGCGGTCGGTTTGTTGAGAGGGTTGTTGCAGCGTCGCCGTGCGCGGTCAAGATGTGGGCGAAAGGTGGGCGGCTACCTTCGTTCTAGCCCGCGGCGTTGCGGCGACTGTTTGAGGATTCTTCAGCGCTTGTCGCGGCTGGCAATTTGCTCGACGAGATCGACGATGCGGCGCCGCAATTTTGAATCCTCGATCCGCATGAAGGCTTTGGTCAAAGCAAGGCCGTCGGCAGTTGCCAGGAAGTCGGAAACGTAAGCGGGCGAGGGCGCCTCGGCCAAGCCTTCATGGCGGCCCGCGGTCTGAGCATTGGGCGCGCCCTCGAAGAAAAAGGCGACCGGGACTTGGAGAATGTGAGAAATCTGCTGAAGACGGCTGGCACCGATCCGGTTGGTGCCTTTCTCGTATTTCTGAATCTGCTGGAAAGTCAGGTCGAGCGAGTCGCCGAGCTTCTCTTGACTCATTCCCAGCATCATCCGGCGCATGCGAACCCGGCTTCCGACATGCTTGTCGGTCGGATTTGGCGCCTTTTTTGCTAGCGTAGCCATGGGGCTCCTCCCCCTTTTAGCTCAATGCCGATAGATAGCAAATTTGTCACAATTGAAACTGCTTTCCTGTTGGCGGGAACCAGAGGCAGCGGTTTTCTTGCGCAACGCGCCATTCTCAGGGAATAAGCGATCGCACAATTTGCTCGCACTGGTTGCAGCGCAGAGTGGCATCGCTGTGATCCGAATTTGTTTGCTTCCTGGTCCGGTTCAGGTCTTTCCAACGCCGGCGCGTAGCCGGCCGCGGATGGCAAGAACAAATGCGATCAAAATCATGACGGCAGCGGGAATGTCGCCAAAGCGCGCATAGATCGGCGCGCCGATTGAGCGCGGCAATGGCGCGTCCAACACGCCTTCACTGGCGAGCGGCAAAGAACCGACGATGCGACCGAGTGGATCGATCACGGCCGAGATTCCGGTATTGGCGGCACGAGCGAGCGGCAGACCTTGCTCGATCGCGGTCACGCGCGCCTGCTGCAAATGCTGGTAAGGTCCGCTGGAATTCCCAAACCAGCCGTCATTGGTGACATTGACGATCCAGCCTGGACGCTCGTCGGAGGACCTCAGTTCGCCGGGAAAGATGATCTCGTAACAGATGAGGGGCAAGGCGCTCGGCGCACCAGGTACTGTGATAAGGCGATGCCGGTCGCCGGCAAGAAATCCGCCGCGCTGCTCGGTCAGCGTCTGCAAGCCGATGCGCTCCAGGATATCTTCGAAAGGCAAATATTCTCCGAATGGAACGAGGTGCACCTTATCGTAGACGGAGCGAATAGATGCTTGGTGATCGATCACATAGATCGAATTGTACACACCCGATCGCGCTGGATTGTTAGGATCGGCAAGCCGCATCGCCCCGGTAAACAATAGAGCATTTTGCGGCAAGGCTCGCGCGATCTGCGCGAATGCTTCCGCCTCGCGCGTCAAAAAGAACGGAAAAGGCGATTCCGGCCAGATCAGATGCGTGACCTGATCAAGACCTTGGCGCGCCGATAACGCGAGATAGCGGTCTACCACCTCATGCCTGGCGGCGTAATTAAAGCGGACGTCCTGTGGCAGATTCGGCTGCATGATGCGCAAATGAACGCCGTCAACGAGCCGGGTTGGCGTTCGCGCCAGTCTGACGGCGCCAAAGCTGGCGAGCGCGGCAAGCGTGAGTGCAGCCAATGCGAACGGCAGTAAAGGCCGCCGCTTTTTAGCATCCTGATCGAGCAGCGTCGCCGGGCTGGCGCAGACGGCGATGGCTATGAAGGTCATTCCCCACATGCCGAGCACCGAAGCCGCTTGCGCCAGTGCCAACGGCGCAGTGAGGGCATAGCCGAAGGCGTTCCACGGGAAGCCCGTGAAGGCATGGCCGCGCAGCCATTCCGTCGCGGTGAGGCAGACGGCCAAGGCCAAGATGCGCATTGCGCCGCGCTGCCACAACAGGCGGGCCAGCACGACCGCTAGCGCAATGTAGATCGCGAGAATCGCCGGAAGACCGAAGACCGCGAATGGCAAGAGCCAGCCAAAGGTCGCGGCATCGACAAGAAACGCGTAGCCGAGCCAATATAGACCGGCAAGAAAATAACCGAACCCGAACCACCACCCGATGTCGGCTGCCGCAATCAGGCCGCTAAAGCCGCGGCTGGCGATGCCATCGATGAGGAAAACGAGAACAGGGAAGGTCAAAAACAAGACTGGCCAGGCGCTAAACGGCGCCATCGCCAGAGCCGACACGGCGCCGGCAGTGAACGCGATCGAACGGCGCCGCCAACCCCAGGCCAGAACGATGCTGTGGACCAGGTTGTTCAGCTTCACGGTCCACGCGAGGGGTTGGGATTGGACCGAGGTGTCTCGTCGCGTTGCGTCGCGGGGCGAGGCGCTACCGCCCGCAGCGGCAGTACCGCCTCGCGCGGACCAGCCGGTCGGCGATCCTTGCGCAGATAAATCTTGACGCGCTTGACCCGGCGCGGATCGGCGTCGAGGACTTCAGCCTCAAATGGTTCCGGCCCCGGCACCAGTTCGCCGCGAACGGGCACATGGCCGGCTTTGGTGACGAGGTAACCGCCGAGCGTGTCGACGTCTTCCGCGACGTCGCCGACGTCGAATTGGCTGCCGATCGCGGCACGCACATCATCGAGGCTGGCGCGGCCGTTGGCTAGAAACGAGCCGTCGCTTTGCCTGGTAATCGCCGGGCTCTCTTGCTCATCGTGTTCATCGGCAATATCGCCGACGATGAGTTCCACCAGATCCTCGATTGAGACCAATCCGTCGCTGCCGCCGTATTCGTCGATCACAAGTGCAAGGTGAATCCGGGTAGCCTGCATCTTCGCTAAGAGGTCAAGCGCCGGCATGGACGGGGGCGCGTAAAGAATTTCGCGGACGATTTTCGCTGCGGTCAGTGGCGTAGAAAGGTCGATATTCGCGAAATTAAGCGCTGCGGTTTTTGATTTGGCGGATCCATCCTCTACGGTCTCGTCATGCGATGCGCGCGCCGCCATGAAGGCGATCAAGTCTCTGATATGGACCATGCCCGCCGGGTCATCGAGGGTGTCGTTGTAGACCACCAGGCGCGAATGCGCCGCTACTTCGAATACTTTGACGAGCTCGCCAAGCGTAATGTCTTGCTGGACCGCGACGATATCGGCGCGCGTTACCATGATTCTTTCAATTCGGGTTTCCCGCAGAGCGAGAATGTTCTTCAGCATCGCCGCTTCTTCGGGTGAAAAATCCGATTGCGCCGGTTCGGCGGTCAGAACGAGCTCGAGATCCGCGCGCGGCGACGGCGCTCGCCAACCAAACAGCGCGCGCTTCATGCGCGTGAGCCAACTTTCCGGCTGATCGGTTTGCGCCGACGTCACGACGGGGAGCGAATGACGTTCGCCCTCGGTCGGTTCTGGGCGCGGTGAAGGCTCAGCCATTGGGCGTCCTCGGGAGCAGGATCGGGGAGGCTATTTTACGCGTTCTGCGCGGCGCGTGCTCGATCTCTGCCAGGGCGCTTTGCCGGCCGCCGGCCGGCATGCCCGGCGGTCGAGTGGTTTGCACGATAGGGATCCGGCACCGCGAGATCACGTAAGATCGCGCGCTCAATCGTCTCCATGCGGCGTGCCTGCGCGTTGCTTCCGTGATCATAGCCGAGAAGATGCAAAAAGCCGTGCACCGCCAGATGGGCAAGGTGGTGATCGAACGGTTTGCCCTCGCGGCGGGCCTCGCGCTTGACGGTCTCGTAGGCGAGCACGATGTCGCCAAGGTGCTTGCCAAGCTGTTTGTCCAGCTCGTCGCTGACGCGATCGAGCATGTGCCAGTTGCCGGGGTTTTTCGTTGCAAAGGACAGTACATTGGTAGGCGCATCGACCCCGCGCCAATTGCGGTTGAGCCTGCGCATCGCAGCATCGTCGGTCAAAACGATGGCGAGCTCGGCGGATTTTGTTGATAACATGGTGGCGGCTTGCTTGAGCGCGCGCCGGACCACGGCTTTTGCCGTACCGGCATTCTTCCAATGTTCCGAATCGACCAGCACGTCGATTTTCAGTCCGGCCGCTGCCGTCCGCTTCATTCCCGGCGCTCGCGCTTGCGTCCGGCCTCCTCGTCATAAGCCGCAACAATGCGCGCGACCAGCTCGTGACGAACTACATCCGCCGCCGTGAAGCTGACATGTCCGATGCCTTCGATGCCGCCAAGCAGGCGCACCGCGTCGGCGAGTCCGGAAGTCTGGCCGGGCGGCAAATCGACCTGGCTGGGGTCGCCGGTCACCACCATCCGGCTGTTTTCGCCGAGCCGGGTCAGCAGCATTTTCATCTGCATCGCCGTCGTGTTTTGGGCTTCATCCAGAATAACTGCGGCATTCGACAGGGTCCGCCCGCGCATGAAGGCGAGCGGCGCGATCTCGATTTCGCCTGTCTGCAAAGCTCGTTCGACGATGCGCGCATCCATCAAGTCGTAAAGCGCGTCGTAGATCGGCCGCAGGTAAGGATCGACCTTTTCGCGCATGTCGCCAGGCAGAAAGCCGAGCCGTTCACCCGCTTCCACCGCCGGGCGCGACAGAATGATGCGATCGACTTCTTTGCGCTCAAATAATTGCACGGCATAGGCGACCGCGAGCCACGTCTTGCCGGTGCCGGCGGGCCCGGTGGAAAACACCAGCGTGTGCCGTTTGAGCGCGCGGACATAGGCGTCCTGCGCAGCGGTTTGCGCGCGCACGCGCCGCTTGCGCAGGTTGATTTCCTCAAAACTCTCGCGGGCCGCCGCCGGGTCGAAGTCGAACAGCGAGCCTTGCGACAGCGCCAGCCGGATCGTACCCTCGACATCGCCGGGCACCAGATCGTCGCCGCGCTTGAGCCGCTCATAGAGACTTTCGAGAACGCGCCGCGCCTGATCGCAGGCTTCGCGCGCGCCTTCGACCGTCACCTGGTTGCCGCGCGAATTGGCAACTACGCCGAGCCGCCGCTCGATCAGCGCGAGATTCTGACCGTATTGGCCGAACAGTGTCGAAGCGAGCCGATTGTCGTCAAACGTAAGAACGATCTGTGCCGTATTGTCTGGCGCGATAAAAACCGATTCTTCCGTTTCGGGCGTGCGCATTCAGGCTCCTGTTGCGACCAAAGTCGTCTCGGCGGGCGCCGGCAGCGCGGTCGCCGCGGCGCGGTCGGCAAGCGTGCCGAACAGACTATTGCTGCCGATCTCGGTGATCGTCACCGCCACGATCTCGCCGATCAGCGATTGCGGCGCGGTGGTTTGCACCGGCTGGAGATAGGGCGAGCGGCCGACCAGCTGGCCGGCATGGCGGCCTTCCCGTTCGAACAACACGTCGAAGGTGCGGCCCAAGCAGCTGCGATTGAACTTGGCTTGACTCTCATCGATCGCACGCTGCAGGCGCCGCAGCCGTTCCGATTTGATCGCTTCGTCGATCTGCTCCGCCATTTCGGCGCCAGGCGTGCCGGGCCGCGGCGAGTATTTGAACGAGAATGCTCCCGAAAAGCCGACCTCGGCGACCAGATCCAGTGTTGCGGTAAAGTCTTCCTCCGTTTCGCCGGGGAAGCCCACAATGAAGTCGGAGGTCAGCGCAAGCGCGGGGCAGGTGCGACGCAGACGCTCGACGATGCGCAGATAATCGCCTCGCGTATGCCGGCGGTTCATGACGGCGAGGATTCGGTCTGAACCGGATTGCACCGGCAAATGCAGTTGCGGCATCAGCTTCGGCAAATCGCCATGCGCCGCAATTAAATCATCATCCATGTCATGCGGATAACTGGTCGTGTAGCGCAGACGCTCGACGCCCGGCACTTCCCCGACGCGTTGCAGCAGGCGCGCCAGCGACCAGGCGCGGCCGTCCGGACCAATGCCGTGATAGGCGTTGACGTTTTGCCCGACCAGCGTCACCTCGCGCACGCCGGCTTCGGCGAGCGATTCGGTTTCGGCAATAATACCATCGACCGGTCGCGACAGTTCGGCGCCGCGCGTATAAGGCACGACGCAAAACGTGCAAAACTTATCGCAGCCTTCTTGCACCGTGACGAAAGCGCAAGCACCGCGCGCACGGGTCGCCGCGGCCGTTGGTGCGACAAGGGCCGCAAATTTGTCGTCCGTTGAAAATTCGGTATCGATCGCGCGCCGTCCATCCGCCGCGCGTTCCAACAAGCTGGGCAGCCGGTGATAGCTCTGCGGCCCGAACACCAAATCGACCGCAGGGGCCCGGCGGATAATCTCTTCGCCCTCGGCTTGCGCCACACAGCCGGCAACTGCGATCAGCACACGGCGGTTTTCCGCAGCCGCGGCTTCTTTCAACCGGCGCATGCGGCCAAGTTCGGAATAGACCTTTTCGGCAGCTTTTTCCCGGATGTGGCAGGTGTTGAGAATGACGAGATCGGCATCCTCTGCTGCGCCGGTTTCGACATAGCCGTGGGGCGCCAGGGTGTCCGCCATCCGACGCGAATCGTAGACGTTCATCTGGCAGCCGAACGATTTGACGTAGAGCTTGCGGGCTTGCGTCATGCCGCCACCGCTAACCTAAGCTTCTGTTGCAGATCACGAATTAGCTCCAGCCGGCAATGCGCGGCAGCGATGAGGCCGGGTCGCCGGCTTACCGATATTCGCGCAATATACACGCCGAAACCAATACCCCGGACTTTGACGACGGCGGATGTCATATAGGCATCCGTCTCCTCGCGGCTACAGTTGGATCATCAGCCGAAGTCACGGCGCAGCACCAGTGCGCTCGCGCCGTCGTCGTAATACCCGTGCCGGCGGCCGACTTCCTTGAATCCGGCGCGGCGATAGAGTCGACAAGCCGGCGCATTGTGCTCCCCGACTTCCAGATAGACGGCGCGAATGCCAAGACCGGCGAGGCGCCGCAAGTGCAGATCAAGCAGTTGTCGTGACAGGCCACGGCCGCGCCACGCCGGCGCGATCGCGACCGAGAGGATCTCCGCTTCGCCTGCGGCCAGGCGTGACATAATGAACCCGATCAACTTGCCGCCGGCTGTCATGCGTTCCGTCACCACATTGCGTTCGAGCAACAGCCGCAGAATTTCATCTTCGCCCCAGCCGCGCCGAAACGAAACGCCGTGCAACGCCGCAATTGCCGCCGCGTCGGTCGCCCGCGCTTCGGCAATGATCGGCCTTTTGCGGCTAAAGAGGCGTGATACGAACCGCATCATCGGCGTGGCAGCTGCGCGGCATTTTGCGGCTGCGCGTCCGGCGCGCGCAGATATTGCGGATGAGGAGCCGATTGCGCTTGCGGCGTAACGTCGCCGATCTGCGCCACCCACATGATGTCAGGCGCGTCGCGCGGATCGATGGTGCGCGGCGGCGCGGCGTTATTCGCCAATCCGTCGGCGACCGCTCGCGCCGCCGAGCCGACCAGACAAACCGGCGCTTCGGATGCTGCACGAATCGCCTCGCTCAAACGCGCCAATCGTGGGCTGACGAGGGTCTGCCCGCCGGGACCGAACACCTGCAGAAATACATGCTCGTGCCGGGCATCGATCGCGACGACCACCGGAGACTTGCCGTTGCCGGCCAGACAAGGCGCGGCATAGACCGACAGCGTTGAAACACCGACAACCGGCACGCCGGTGGCGACGCCGAATCCCCGGGCGGCGGCCAGACCGACACGTACGCCAGTGAAACTTCCCGGCCCGGTGGTTACCGCAATGCGGCCGAGGTTTTGAAAAGTCATGTCGGATTGCTTCATGACCCGCGCGATCAGTGGGATCAGCGCCTCGGCATGGCCGCGGACCATCGGGAGGCTCTCGCTTGCGAGGATCCCATGGTCGGTGTCCAGAACGGCAGCCGCGCAAGCCGCGAGCGCCGTATCAATGGCAAGCACACGCATGGAGCGTCACAGAGATAGAGTTGATCGCCGGTGCCAACTGCGCCGAATCACATCGGACGGACTTCGGTAACGTCAGGAATGAAATGACGCAGTAAATTCTGAATGCCGTGGCGCAGCGTCGCGGTCGACGACGGACAGCCGGAACAAGCGCCTTTCATGTTCAGATAGACAACGCCATCCTTGAAACCGCGGAAAGTGATGTCGCCGCCATCATTGGCGACCGCGGGGCGGACCCGGGTCTCGATCAATTCCTTGATGGTGGCGACCGTGGCGGCATCCGCCTCGTCGAAGAATTCTTCGCCGTCTTTGACCTCGGCGCTGCTGGCGGTGATGAGCGGCGCGCCCGACATGAAGTGCTCCATGATCGCGCCCAGGATCATCGGCTTGAGCTGCTGCCATTCGCCGGCGTTTTTTGTCACGGCAATGAAATCAGAGCCGAAGAATACCCCGCTCACTCCAGGGATGCCGAACAACCGTTCCGCGAGTGGCGACTGTTCGGCTTGGGCCGCGTCACGCAAATCGAGCGTGCCGTGTTCCAGGACCGAACGTCCGGGCAGGAATTTCATCGTCGCCGGGTTCGGCGTGGCTTCGGTCTGAATAAACATCGTGCCCTCCATCACGGCGCGCTTCAGCGAATCGAAGCAACGCCCGTGACTCGCGTCAAGCTACCCTATTAGGTGGCGAATTTGCTCGCAAACTTCAAGGGCGGCGGATCGATGAATACGCCGCGCCGTCGCGACATTCTAGCTTCGCACGAAGCCGACCACGTCCTTGACCGCATTCATAGTTTCACGCGCCAATTTTTGTGCGCGTCCGGCCCCCTCGGCTAAGACCGCGTCGATCGACGCCGGATCGGCAAGAAGCCGTTTCATTTCCGCGCCGATCGGCCCAAGCTTGGATACCGCAAGGTCGGTTAGCGCCGCCTTGAACGTTGAGAATTGGGCGTTGCCGAATTGCTTGAGCACGCCGGCGCGGTCGATGTCGGCAAGCGCCGCGTAGATGCCGACGAGGTTTTCGGCCTCCGGCCGCGCCGCCAACCCCTTTTCGTCGCTCGGCAGCGGCTCGGGATCGGTCTTGGCGCGGCGGATTTTCTGCGCAATCGCGTCGGAGTCATCAGTGAGGTTGATACGGGAAAAATCGGAAGCGTCCGATTTCGACATCTTTTTTGAGCCATCGCGCAGCGACATCACGCGGGTTGCCTCGCCGGTGATCAGCGGCTCGGGCAATGGAAAGAACGCGTCGCCATAGCCTTTTTCCTTGATCGACTGGCCGAAGTCGTTGTTAAATTTTTGGGCGATGTCGCGGGACAATTCCAGGTGCTGCTTCTGGTCTTCGCCGACCGGCACATGGGTGGCGCGATAAACCAGAATATCGGCGGCCATCAGCGTCGGATAGGCATAGAGGCCGACCGAAGCATTCTCGCGGTCCTTGCCGGCCTTCTCCTTGAATTGCGTCATGCGGTTGAGCCAACCCAGCCGCGCAACACAATTGAATATCCAGGCGAGCTCGGCATGCTCGGCGACCTGACTCTGGTTGAATACGATATTTTTTTTCGTATCGATCCCGCAGGCGAGAAAGGCAGCGGTAACCTCGCGGATCGCCCGCGGCAATTCGCTGGGCTCCTGCCACACCGTGATGGCGTGCAGATCGACGACACAATAAATGCAATCAAAACGGTGCTGCAGCTCCACGAACCGCTTAATCGCGCCGAGATAATTGCCGAGATGGAGGTTCCCGGTCGGCTGCACGCCGGAGAAAATCAGTTCTTTGAACTTCATCTGTGGGGACCTCGCCCGAGCGCGGCCGATCCGGCTTGATGGTGCCGCTCGATAGCGTCCCCATGCCATCCGTCAGCTTGCCGTGCAAGAGGCGCCCGCTATAGTGCGCGACCCGCGTCAGCCGGCCGAAACTCAATGCCAGCCATGACCTCCGCTCGTTTCGACGTCCTCGGCATCGGCAACGCCATCGTCGATGTCCTTGCCCGGGCCGATGACGACTTTCTGCTGGCGCATGGCATGCGCAAGGGCGGCATGGCGCTGATCGACGAGGCGCGCGCGCAAGCGATCTATGACGCTATGGGTCCGGCGGTCGAGATATCCGGAGGATCGGCGGCAAATACGATGGTCGGCGTCGCTGGGTTCGGCGGACGGGCGGCGTTCATCGGCAAGCTCAAAGCCGACGAACTCGGCAGCGCGTTCAGTCACGATATCCGCGCGGCCGGCGTAAGCTTTGGCACGGCGCCGGCATCGGACGGCCCATCGACCGGTCGTTGCTATGTGCTGGTGACGCCGGATGGCGAGCGCACCATGAACACCTATTTGGGCGCGGCGCAGGACCTGCATCCGCGGGACGTCGACGAGGAGACGGTGGCGGCAAGCGCCATCACTTATCTCGAAGGTTATCTGTGGGATCCCAATCACGCCAAGGAAGCCTTTCTCAAAGCGGCCAAGATCGCGCACGGCAGCGGCCGCAAAGTTGCGCTGTCGCTGTCGGATGCTTTCTGCGTCGACCGCTGGCGCGACGAATTCCTGCAGCTGATGCGCTCGGGCACTCTCGATCTCGTCTTCGCCAACGAGGCGGAGCTGCACAGCCTGTATCAGACATCGGATTTCGACGGCGCCATCGCCGCGCTGCGCGCCGATATCGGAGCCGCGGTCGTGACGCGGAGCGAGAAGGGCTGCCTCGTCATCGGTCCGGAAGGAATAGAGGCTGTGCCGGCATTCCCGGTCGAGCGCGTCGTCGATACGACTGGGGCGGGCGATTTGTTCGCCGCTGGATTTTTGTGCGGGCTTGCGCGCGGCGCCGACGACCGCAGCTGTGGCCGGCTTGGCGCGATGGCCGCGGCGGAAGTCATCCAGCATCTCGGCGCCCGCCCCGAGGTTTCGCTGCGCCAGCTGGCCGAAGAGAACGGTCTTGCTGTTTAAGGATTAGACCGGATCGGCTTCGTTTTCGGAAAACGCGAACGGTAACCAATCGCTAACCAAAGCTGGTTAACGATTGATCAACCGTAAATGCCGGAGATCCGAAATGGCCGAGACGTCCGATCATGCCGCCGGAGGCGGCGAGACAGCCGCAAACGATGCCGGCGCGATGCGCATCAATCTGCCCGCGGTCGTGGCGCCGAAATTGAGCGCCGCCGCAGATCAAGCCGCGAACGGCGCGGCAGACGAACCGGAGCAAATCAAAACCGCAGCGGCGCCGGCGCGCTCCAAACGTTTTGTCATGCTGGCGGCGAGCGTAGCTTTTGCCGCAGGCTTTGGTTCATTCGTCGGCTCGGTGTCGGGCTCGGGATTGGCGCGGTTCATTTATCCGGCGCCGCCACCGCCGGCATCCACGAGCGGCATGGAGAACACGATCGCCGCTATGCGCGAAATCAAGCTTAAGCTTGCCGAGGTCGCCGCGCTCAAATCGAGTCTCGACATTGCCGGGCTGAAATCCAGTCTCGACAACGCGGCCCGCAACACCACCAACCAATTTGCCAAGATCGCCGACCGCCTGGACCGGATCGATCAGCGCAGCGCCGCTGCAGCCGAGACGACCGCTTCCTTGCCGCCCGCAACGCAGGCGGCTTCGTCGCCGGGTCAAACCGCTGCGCTCGCGGTTGTTACTTCCGCAGAACCGCCAAAATTGAATGACCGGATTTTGCAGGATTGGATCGTTCACGATGTGCAGAACGGCCATGCCTTGGTCGAGAGCCGCTACGGCGGACTGTTCGCAGTCAGCGCCGGCAGTGTCCTGCCCGGTATCGGGCGGGTCGATGTGATCAAGCGCCAGGACGGCCACTGGGTCGTGCTGACGGCCCGCGGAACCATCACCTCGGCGCGCTGAGGCGATTTCAACCAATCGCGAACGCAAATCGTGCGGCGGCGCGGGTGCGCGCGCCGTGTCATCCGATTTGCTATCGTCTTGCCGCTTGAAGCAGGACGCGTGAGGATGAACATCTCGCGATGGATCGTCCGGTTTGTTTTGGCGGCGATCGCGCAATCGATTTTTTCTTCGCTTGCGATCGCGCAACCGGCGGCGCCGCCAAGCGCGGAAATAACGCAAGTCTGTCCAGGGCTGGTCGCCGCCGACCACGCAAGGGTAATTCCCGCGGCGTGGCATTTGAGTGCGCCGAATCTTGATGCGTTAAATTCGGGCACCTTTCATCTGGCGGCGCTGAATTCAGATCAGGTCCGCCTGACCTTTCTCGGTCACGCGACCTTTCTGATCGAGAGCCCGCAGCTCGTGCGTATTGCCACCGATTACAATGATTACATCAAGACGCCGTTGTTGCCGGATATTGTCACCATGAATCATGCGCACAACACGCATTACACCGACCGTCCTGACCCGGCGATCAAATACGTATTGCGCGGTTGGGGTGAGAGTCCCGATCAGCCGGCCAACTGGGACCTGAAATATCGTGACGTGCGGGTGCGCAACGTGCCTACCAATATTCGCAGCTTCTACGGCAGCACCACGACCGAACGTTACGGCAATTCAATCTTTATTTTCGAGATTGCCAATCTGTGCATCGCGCATCTCGGACATCTGCATCATCCGCTGACACAGCAGCAGCTTAACGAGATCGGCCGCATCGATGTGGTCATGGCGCCGGTGGACGGCAGCTACACGCTTGATCTCGACGGCATGATGGACGTGCTGAGCGCGCTCAAGGCGCCGCTGATCATCCCCATGCACTATTATGGCCAGTACATCCTCGACCGGTTTCTCGACCGGGCCCGCAAGCTCTGGGATGTCGAAACGGCGGGAATTCCCTCGGTCGTAGTCTCGAAGGCGACATTGCCCGGCACGTCCAAGGTCCTGGTGCTGCCAGGGCGGTTTTGACCGCTCAGACGTCGACGCTCGCGGCCAGCGCGTGCTGTTCGATGAACTCGCGGCGCGGCTCGACTTTGTCGCCCATCAGTTCGTCGAAAATCGTATTGGCCTCGTCGATTTCCTTTACGCTGACGCAAAGCAATGAGCGCGCATTGGTGTCGAGCGTGGTTTCCCAGAGCTGCTCCGGGTTCATTTCACCCAGACCTTTGTAGCGCTGCAGCGCCGCGCCCTTGCGGCCGGCGCCGGTTACCGCCTCGAACAGGCCGACCGGACCATGGATCGGGACCTCCTCGTCCTTTCGCCGCAGCATGGCCGGCGGCGTCGGCCGGGGATAAGTCTGCTGCAGGGATGGCGCGTATTCGTCGAGCTTGCGGGCGTCGGCAGAGCCGAGCAGCGCCTGATCAATGACCGCGACTTCCTTGACGCCGCGCAACGTTCGCTCGAACTGGAAACCGGCCTCGCTGAATTGGCCTTTCCAGCCGCGCTCTGCCGGCTCGGTGAGCGCATCGAGCCGCCGGGCGATATAGTCCGCCGCCGCAGTCGCGCTGACCGGATCGCCGGTGACTTGCGGGCGCAGCACGCCGGCGATGGCGGCCTGCTCGATGACCTGGCGATTATACCGGCTATGCAACCCGCGCAGCAGATTGCGGATGCTGCGCGCCTCTTCGACCAATTTGCGCAGATCGTTGCCGGCGCGCACTTCGCCGGACGACAATCGCAGCACGGTGTCCTCGAGGCCGGCGTCGATGAGGTAATCTTCGAGCGCGTGCTCGTCCTTAAGATATTGCTCGGACTTGCCGCGGGTCACCTTATAGAGCGGCGGTTGCGCGATATAGAGGTGTCCGCGATCGATGATCTCGCGCATCTGCCGATAAAAGAACGTCAACAGCAGCGTGCGAATATGAGCGCCATCGACGTCGGCGTCAGTCATGATGATGATCTTGTGGTAGCGCAGCTTGTCGGCTGAGAATTCGTCGGTACCGATGCCGGTGCCCAGCGCGGTAATCAGCGTGCCGATCTGCTCCGAGGACAGCATCTTGTCCATGCGCGCGCGCTCCACGTTGAGGATCTTGCCGCGCAGCGGCAACACCGCCTGAAATTCGCGATTGCGGCCCTGCTTGGCGCTGCCGCCGGCGGAGTCGCCCTCGACAATGAATAGTTCGGATTTTGCCGGATCGCGCTCCTGGCAATCCGCCAGCTTTCCCGGGAGCGAAGTGATTCCCAACGCGCTCTTGCGGGTCATTTCGCGCGCCTTGCGCGCGGCTTCACGCGCGGCGGCAGCCTGGATCACTTTGCCGACAATGATCTTCGCCTCGGGCGGATGCTCCTCGAACCAGGCGTTGAGCATATCGTTGACAATGCCCTCGACCGCCGGTCGGACTTCGGACGAGACGAGCTTATCCTTGGTCTGCGAGGAAAATTTCGGGTCGGCCACTTTAACCGACAAAACTGCGGTCAAACCTTCGCGGCAATCGTCGCCGGTCAGCGCAACCTTTTCCTTGCGGGCGCCGCCAGCCGAGTCCGCGTAGCCGGTGACTTGGCGCGTGAGCGCGCCGCGGAAGCCGGCGAGGTGAGTACCGCCGTCGCGCTGCGGGATGTTGTTGGTGAAGCAAAGTACGGTTTCGTGATAGCCGTCGTTCCACCACAGCGCGCAATCGATCATGACGCCGTCGCGTTCGGATTTGATGACAATTGGCTGCGGTACCAGCGGCGTTTTATTGCGATCGAGATATTTGACGAACGCCTCGACGCCCCCCTCGTAGCGCAGTTGTTCGCGCTTTTCGACGGCATGGCGCATATCTGACAGCACGATGGTCACGCCGGAATTGAGGAACGCCAATTCGCGGAGCCGATGCTCCAGCGTGGCGAAATCGAATTCCGTCATGGTGAAGGTTTTCTTGGACGGCAGAAACGTCACTTCGGTGCCGCGTTTGTCGCGGGCGGCGCCGACGATCGCGAGCGGCGCAGCCGCTTCGCCGTCGCGAAATTCCATGAAATGTTCCTGACCGTCGCGCCAGATCGTCAGCCGCAGCCACGTCGATAGCGCGTTGACGACGGAGACTCCGACGCCGTGCAGGCCGCCCGAAACCTTGTACGAGTTCTGATCGAATTTCCCGCCGGCATGGAGCTGCGTCATAATGACTTCGGCAGCCGAGACCCCTTCGCCCTTGTGGATGTCGGTTGGAATGCCGCGGCCGTCGTCGCGAACGGTGCAGGAGCCGTCCGGATTGAGGATGACGGTCACCTCCTTGGCGAAACCGGCAAGCGCCTCGTCGATGGCATTATCGACGACCTCGTAGACCATGTGATGCAGGCCCGAGCCGTCATCGGTGTCGCCGATATACATGCCGGGCCGCTTGCGAACCGCATCGAGTCCCTTGAGGACCTTGATCGATTCAGCGTCGTAATCGGACGGTGTGGGAATTTTCTTGCGGACGGGTTCAGCCATGTTGGGGCTTTCGAATCACTTTCAAAAAATATGTGTGAATCGGTGAATCTTGTACACCAAAAAGGCGATCCGTACAGGACAAAAGGGGAAGAACTAACATATTGTCAGATCGCTGTTTTTCAAGCTTTTGGCGGAGCAAAAAAGCAACCGCCCTTTGGCCCAAAATTGGCCTTGGCGGAGGCGCTTCTCGGCCCCGTGCGCAAATCACGCGCCGCCGCTCGGGAGAAGGTCGGAAAGCGTTGATTAAGCCGGCGGACGCCGGCCCCGTTTCGGGTCCGAAGTCAGCAAATGCTGGTCGCCTGGGAGGTAATCCGGGATCGGACGCTGAAAACGGTCGAGTGCCGCGGCCCAAAGTTCCATGGGATCCAAATCGCTGCGCAAGCGCTCCAGCGCTTCGATTAAGTTTCTCACGATCGCATCTGCTGCCGGTTCCGGCATTGCGAGGCCTCGGTCTCATACCCGGCGTTGGGGCTTCTTTCGGGTTAAGAGGGGGCCCGCGGTCTTGTTCCCGAAGGCCGCGACTGTTCGCAGGTTTGAAATGCGTTTCACGGACCACTCCTCCTCAGCCTCGGTTGGACGCGATCAGTGTTCCGGATTTCACTTCAACCACACAGGCAGGCGATTCGATTTCGCGGAACAGCGCGGGATCCGCACCTGTCATCCATGCTTGCGCGCCGAGCTCGGCGAGTTCGCGATGCAGCGCCAGGCGGCGCGCGGGATCGAGATGCGCGAGGACCTCGTCGAGCAACAGGACTGGCGCCGCTCCGGTCATCTCGCTCAGTAATCGGGCATGCGCAAGCACAAGCCCGATTAGAAGCGCCTTCTGCTCGCCGGTCGAGGCATCCCCGGCGGGAATGCCCTTTGCGGCATAGACCACTTTCAGATCGCTCAAATGCGGTCCGTCGAGCGTGCGCCCGGCGGCGGCGTCGCGGTCGCGATTGTCGCGCAGCACTGCGCGGTAGCGCTGTTCGACGTCACTGGCCGGATACGCCGGGATGAGTTGCTCCAGCCAGCCATCAATTGCGACTTCGACAGGCGGGAACGGCGTCTCCTTACGCGTGTCCAGCACAGCCGCGAGGCGGCGAACTGTCTCCACCCGCAGGCTCGCGACGGCCACCGCGAGCTCTGCGGTTTCGTGTTCCACCGCTTCCAGCCAGTGAGTATCAGCGCGCGCTTCCTCCAAAAGCCGGTTGCGCGAGCGCAGCGATCGCTCGAGTGCGTTGACGCGGCTTGCATGTTCGGCGTCGACCGCAAGCGCCAGACGATCGAGAAAACGCCGGCGCTCCGACGGCGCGCCGGTAAACAGGCTGTCCATCGCCGGAGTGAGCCATATGACCCGCAAATGATCGGCGAAAGCCGCGGCCGAGGGCACCGGTTCGCGATCGACGCGGCATTGGCGCTGAGTGGTTGCCCCGTTCTCTGGGGGCGGGTCGATCCCGGTGCCGAGCGTGGCCAATCCGAGCGCGCCCTCGATTTCCGCAGCAACCGCCCACGAGCCATCGCCTTCATTGAACGCGATCTCGTTGAGAGTGGCGCGGCGCAGGCCGCGGCCAGGCGTCAGAAACGAGATCGCTTCGATCAAGTTGGTCTTGCCGGCGCCATTCGGTCCAACGAGCGCGATCGTCCCGGCACCGGCGTCGAGCGAGGCGGTATGGTAGTTGCGGAAATTGTGCAGGTTCAGGCTGCGGACGAGTGCAGGCATCGGTTCGGGATTAGGCCTCAGGCGGCCCCAATACCTGACGACCGATTGCCGATCGCTGTCAAACTCGCATCGGCATCAGGACATAGAGCGCGCCGCGCTGCTCTTTGTCCTGGATCAGCGTCGGCGATCCCGGATCGGCAAGCTTCAGCACGGCGGCTTCGCTTTCGATCTGCGCCGCGATATCGAGAAGATAGCGCGAATTGAAACCGATATCGATCGGATCGGCTTCATATTCGACCTCAAGCTCCTCGTTGGCGCTGCCCGAGTCCGGATTGGTAACGGATAACAATAGCCGCCCGGCATTGACGGATAATTTCACCGCACGGCCGCGCTCGCTAGAAACGGTGGATACGCGATCGACCGCCGCCTCGAATTCTTTTTTGTCGACCACCAATTCCTTGTCGTTACCGACGGGGATTACGCGCGCGTAATCGGGAAAGGTGCCGTCGATCAGCTTCGAGGTCAGCACGGTCTGCCCAATCGTGAATCGGATCTTGCCGGGAGAAAGTTCGATCGCGACCTCGGTCTCGCCGTCTCCCACCAGTCGGTGAACTTCACCGACGGTCTTGCGCGGCACGATGATGCCCGGCATGCCGGCGGCGCCTTTCGGCAGTTCAATTTCCATCTGAGCGAGCCGGTGGCCGTCGGTGGCGACGGCGCGAAGCGTCTGCGCTTTGGCGGTGCCAGCCGCGTGCAAATAGATGCCGTTCAGATAATAGCGGGTCTCTTCGGTCGAGATCGCGAATTGCGTCTTGTCGATGAGACGCTTGAGTTCGCCGGCCTTGAGCGTGAACTTGTGCGTCATCTCGCCGGCGGACAGATCGGGAAAGTCGCTCTCCGGCAGCGTCTGCAGCGTGAAACGGGAGCGGCCAGCGCGTATCGCCAAGGCGGCGCGATCACCCGACGATTCCAGGGCGATCTGCGCGCCTTCCGGCAGCTTGCGGACAATATCGAAAAACATGTGCGCCGGCACCGTGGTCGAGCCGCCGGGGGCGGCCTCGGCGGCAATCGTATCGATGACTTCGATATCGAGGTCGGTGGCCTTCAGCGAAAGCTTGGAGCGGTCGCCGTGCAAAAGCACATTGGCGAGGATCGGAATCGTATTGCGGCGCTCGACCACGCGATGGACATGGCCCAAGGACTTCAACAATTCCGAACGCTCAACGGTGACTTTCATCGCCAAATCCGAAAAGAAGCCGAAACGCGGACAATAAGGGTGGCGCGCCGCGAGGCTTTCGGCAAGCCCGGCCCCGCGGCCGCGCGGGGCTTTTCCATGTCTTTTTAGGGGTTTGCCGGACTGTGGGCTCGCTGGACGGCAAGCAATCGGTTCTGGCTCAGTCCTGCAGCTGGCGTTTGAGTGACTCGATCTCCTCGGCAAGGGCGCTGTCAGTGCCGGCCAAATTCTCGATTTTACGGACCGCATGCAGCACGGTTGTGTGGTCGCGTCCACCGAAGCGGCGGCCGATTTCCGGCAACGACCGCAGCGTGAGAACCTTGGCAAGATACATCGCCACTTGCCGCGGGCGCACCACATTGGCGGTCCGCCGCGACGACAACAAATCGGCGCGGCTCACATTGTACTGGCGCGCGACAATGCGCTGAATATCCTCGATTCGCACCCGTTTCGGCTCAGCCGGGCGAATCAGGTCGCGCATCTCCCGTTCCGCCATTTCGATGGTGACCGGCTGCCCAGTGAGCTTGCTATGGGCCAACAGCCGATTGACCGCGCCTTCAAGGTCCCGGCCGTTGTGGGTGACCGACTTGGCGATGAAAGCCAGCACCGGCTGCGGCACTTCAAAGCCGGGGTGATGCGCCCGCGCGGCGCAAATCCGGCTCTTGAGGATTTCAAGACGCAGCTCTTCGCCGAGCGAGCCGATCTCGACCACCAAACCTCCGGCCAGCCGGGAGCGCACGCGATCGTCAAGGCTCTCAAGATCTGAGGGCGGCCGATCGCTGGCGATCACCACCTGACGCCCGGCGTCGATCAGCGTGTTGAGCGTGTGGCAAAACTCAGCTTGCGTCGAACGCCCTTGCAGAAATTGCAGATCATCGATCACCAGCACGTCGATGGCGCGAATAGCTTCCTTGAAAGCAAGCGTGTTCTGACTGCGCAGCGCCGAGACAAACCCATACATGAAACGTTCGGCTGTTAGATACAGTAGTTTGCGGTCGGCAGTGGTGTTGCCGGCCCAGGTGATCGCCTGCAGCAGATGGGTTTTGCCCAATCCGACAGCGGCGTGGGTGTAAAGCGGATTGAACATTAGCGGCTCGCCGCGCCGGCTGGTGGCGACTTGTTTGGCCGCGGCATGCGCAAGCGTGTTCGAACGCCCGACGATGAACGTTTCAAAGCTCAGCCGCGGGTCGAGCGGCGAACCGCCAAGGGCCTCGTGCACGTTCATGAACGGAATGCTGGCGCGCGCGCCGACGATCTCGAGCGATGTTTCGCGACCGTCGCGCGCCACCGGCGGGGGCTCCAGCATTTTCGGCTTTGCGGCCGGCAGCCGGATCGTCGAAGAACGGACGGTCAATTCTAGGCGCGTGACGTCCGGCTCTTCAGACTGCCACTTGAGCAGCACCTTTTCGCTGTAATGCGATTGGATCCAATTGCGGAGAAAACGTGTCGGCACGGAGAGCCGCACCGACCCCTGCTCCACGGCTTCAAGCTCCATGCGGCCGAACCAGCTGCTGAAGACATCCTCGCCAAGTTCAGACCGCAACTGGTCCTTGACCCGTCGCCATCGCTCCTGATCGGTGCTTGTCATGTCGATGCTTTTTGTTTCGAGGAGGAACCGAAGCGAGGACGTCAGGCCGACGCTCTCGACTTCGCGAAGACGCTCTACAATCCGGTGCAGGAAAGGGGCCGCGCAGGCGCGTGAACGAACTGACGTGGTCCGCCGCAGCGACCTCAACCGCCTGACGGGACGCCAGGCTGGTACACTCCAGGCCAGTGAACTTCATGCCTAGCCGCGCTAGGCGCGGTTGGCGATCGATCGATTGCCGTTACAACTGCAGTCATGCCCCCACTCCACCGCTCGCGGACTCGTATCATCCCTCAACGCCGCGGCGCCTGCCGAAGCGTCTCGCAACGAGACCCGCTCTTTCTATGTTTTCAGCCGCGCAGCAAACTGCGGCTGCACTATCCGCTATACAAATACGCCGCGGGTTAACTCGATAAACTGGACGCACCTCTCCCGCGCCCATTCTTCGATGGGCTCCGCCTGCCTCGTTGTTGAAGACCTTCAGAGCGGAAGGGAGTTAGGAGGCTAGCACGCGATTTGCGGCCCGCAACCGCAAAAACCGCGTCAACATTGGACTTTCTGCATTGCGCGGCGACTTCAGAGAGCGGCCTGCAGCGCGCGTCCGTGAGCAAGACATTGAGTCAATTTGACGATTCACATTTCTGCAATATGTGACACGCGCGCAAAACCAGTTTGATGCAGCAAAGCAACAAATAAAAAAACGCACAATGTCATGCCGCAAACTCAAAGTCCGTGCGACGCTATGTGCGATAACCCTTTCATAGTGCATGAATTCTTCTGCGCGCAGAAACGGGGTACCCGTCGCCGCGCGAAACGGGAGCAAACAAGAATCATCGTCGTCGCCGAGCGCAAGTCGCATCACGATCGCACTTGGGGATTTTCCCGAGCCACGTGACAATAATGCAACAGATTGATTGCAATCCATAATTCGGATTGCGGGAATCGTCTGCGCCGGCGCGAGGAAATTTATTTCTTTTCGAGTTTCGCAATCTGGTGCGAGAGCCGAGACACTTTTCGGCGCGCCGAATTGCGATGCACGATGCCCTTTTGCGCCGCGCGAATCAAAGCCGGTTCGGCTTTCGCCATCGCCGCAGTCGCTTGGCCGCGATCGCCAGCGGCAATCGCCTCCTCGACCTCGCGGAGCGCGGAGCGCATGCGCGAACGCCGAGATTTATTGATGACGGTTCGGCGCGCAGCCTGGCGGGCGGCTTTCTTTGCGGATTTCGTATTGGCCATACGTGCTGGACACAAGAGATGGTGACTGACAGCGGGGCTTATAGGGTCCTGGCGCGATACCGTCAACGGCGCCGGCCAAAAGCAGGTCAGGGAGACGCCGGCGGCGAAGCGGCACGCCTCGTACTATCCAGCGTGCGGGTCAGGCGACGCGCTTAGCGCGTACCGTGTCATAGCCGGCAATTGCGGCCGCGCGCTCGGCAGCCGGGTAACCGAACAAGGGCGGCTGGACGCGCGCCCATAGCGGGTCGCCGTGGATATGGGCGAGCAGCGCTTTTATTCCCGGCACCAACGGCTTGCCGTCGAATAATTTGCGGATTGCCACCGCTTCGGAAAGAGCTGTGCTGTCGCCGGAACGGTAAGCGCGCGCGCAGAGGTCAGCATTGAGATTGGCGGTCGCCGAAATGCAGCCGGCGAACGGACCCGAGCGCGCTTCCGGCAGGGCCGCTTCCGTGGACGGAAACACTCGAAAGCCCGGCGCAATGGCGGCCGCTTCGCGGGCGTAAGCCATGTCTCCAGAGGAATCTTTCAGACCGACAATGCGGTCGCCGAAGCTCTGAACGAGCCGGCGGACAAGAGCCACGTGCCAGGGCAGCCCCGATTGTGCCGGAAAATGATAGAGGTAAAGCGGCATGGGCCGCGCGGCGGTTGCCGACAGAATAGCCTCGATGACCGCGACAAGACCGTCATCCGGCACGCCCTTGTAGTAGAACGGCGGCAGGACGAGCGCGCCGGCGAAGCCAAGCTCGGCGGCGTGCCTGGTCAGCGCGATCGCGTCGGCGAGCGCGGCGGCTCCGGTTCCGACCATCATCCGGTTGAGCGGCAAACCGCTCTCGGCATAGGCGTTCATGACGCGACGCCGCTGATCGAGCGAAAACGATGTGGCCTCGCCTGTGGTGCCTAGCACGTTCAAGCCATCGCAGCCATTAGCCAGAAGAAAGCGCGCCAGCGCGACCGATCGCGCACAGTCGGGCTCGCCTCTGGGGTCGACGGCGGTCGCGATCGCGGCGATCACGCCATGAAGGTCCCGCTGCGCCTGATCGAGCTTGCCCGCCATGTTTCCGATCCTACCGCATTGTTTCGAGTGGCTTGTCTCGCCTGACCAAGTAAAGCATGAGGCGGGCCTGTTCAATCGGATCACCCCCCGCATCAGCGCCGGGAGAAGTCTTGCGATGACGGCGGAATTCGACCTCATCATTGTCGGGGCCGGGGCGGCCGGCTGCGTGTTGGCAAACCGGCTTTCAGCTCGGTCCGCAACGCGCGTCTTGTTGCTGGAGGCTGGGCACGACACACCGCCCGGCAGCGAGCCCGCTGACGTGCTCGATTCCTATCCGCGGTCTTATTACAACGACGCTTATTTCTGGCCCGACCTCAAGGTGCACTGGCGGCGCAAGGACAACTCGCCGCTGGTCGGTTTTTCTCAGGGGCGCGTCGTGGGCGGCGGTTCAACGGTGATGGGCATGGTCGCCCATCGTGGCACGCCTGACGATTACGCCGAATGGGAAGCGCTTGGTGCGGCAGGATGGGGCTGGGACAGCGTCCTTCCTTACTACTGTAAGTTGGAAAACGACTGGGATTTTGACGGATCACTGCATGGCGAAACCGGTCCGGTCCCGATTCGGCGCACCAAACCGGAAGAATGGGCGCCGTTGGCAAAGGCCGTGCATGCCTTCGCGCAGGAACGGCAGATCGCGTTCATCGCCGACATGAACGGCGATTTTCGCGACGGCTACGGCGCGGTCCCGATGAGCAACTGGCCGCGGCAGCGCGCATCAGCGGCGATCTGCTATCTCGATTCCGCTGTGCGGCGCCGCGGCAATCTCAGCATCGCTTGCAATGCATTCGTGACCGGCCTTGTGTTCGACGGCCGGCGCGTCGCCGGCGTGCGCGCCACGATCGGCGCCGAGCAAAAGGAATTTTTCGCCCGCGAGGTTATCGTGGCGCTGGGGGGTACCCATTCGCCGGCCTTTCTAATGCGCGCCGGGATTGGAGCCGCGGCCGCGCTGCGCGATCTCGGAATTGCGGTACGCGCCGATTTGCCCGCTGTCGGCGAAAATCTGTCGAACCACGCCATTGTCTTCGTCGGGCTTCTACAAAAGCCCGGCGCGCGGCAATCGAACAATATCAGGCCGCATCCGATGACGGCGTTCCGTTACTCCTCCGGGCTGCCCGGCGCTCCGGCGGCGGACATGTACATCAACGTGCAGTGTAAGACGTCGTGGAGTCCGCTTGGGCATCAGGTCGCAAATCTGGCGCCATCGCTGCTCAAGCCGATGGCACGCGGGCGCGTGTCGCTGTTGGCGGCCGATCCCGCGGTTCGTCCGCTGGTCGAGTTCAATTTCACCGGCCACGAACTTGATCGCAAGCGCTTCATGCAGGGCTTTCGCCGCTGCGTGGAGATTCTGGCGCATGACGCGGTGCGCGCCATCACGCGGCTGGCGTTCCCGGTAAAATTCGACGATCGATTGCGGGCACTCAACCGCATCACGCCGGCAAACAAGCTCAAAAGCGCGGCCATCGCCGCGCTCATTGATGCCATGCCGGCGCTTGCTTCGCCGATCTTTGCCACGCTGGCCGATCG